>JBGPNV010000011.1:0-22671 GCA_041487695.1 Thermoplasmata archaeon
GCAGGCCTCCAAGGTCGAGTACGGGGGCGACGTCGAGGAGGTCTCCAAGAGGGGAATTGCGGACAACCTCCTCGAACGGTGGGACGACGAGACGCTCTACATCGTCGGCCCGGGTTCGACGACGGGCGCCGTCCTGGAGGCGCTCGGCCTGCCCCACACGATGCTCGGCGTCGACCTTGTCAAGGGTCGCCGGCTCCTCAAGGCGGACGTCACCGAGGGCGAGATTCGGGCAGCGCTCGAGGCGCACGCCGGCCCGGCGGAACTCCTCACAAGCGTGATCGGCAACCAGGGGTTCGTCTTTGGACGAGGGAACCTCCAGCTGTCTCCGGAGGTCATCCGGGCCGTGGGGAAGGCGCACATCACCGTCCTTGCGGCCGAAGGCAAGGTCGAGCACCTCAAGGGGCTCTTCGTCGACACGGGCGACCCCGCCCTGGACCTCGAACTTTCGGGCCACTGGCGGGTCCTTTGCGGCTACCGGTGGAACGTGTTCCTGCCCATGCGTGGCTACGCGCGGTCGAATGGTTGATGTAGCCTCGCCGCTTGCTTGCGGCCCATGCCCCGCCACACCCTCGTCTGCGCCGCCTGGCCCTACGCCAACGCGGTCATGACCCTTGGACACCCGGCGGGGTACCTCCTGCCGGCCGACATCATCGCCCGGTACCGGCGGATGGCGGGCGACGATGTGCTCTTCGTGACGGGCTCCGACGAGCACGGCACGCCGATCATGCTCCAGGCGGAGAAGCTCGGGCTTGCGCCGGGCGAGGTGGCCGAGAAGTTCCACGACATCAACAGCAAGCTCATGGGAAAGTACCAGATTTCCTTCGACTTCTTCTCGCGCACGACCTCCCCCCAGCACAAGGAGGTCGTGTCGGAGGTCTTCCGCTCGCTCATCGAGCGCGGCCACATCTACAAGGCGCAGACGAAGGGGATGTATTGCACGAAGGAGGCGACCTTCCGCGCCGACCGCTACATCGAAGGGACATGCCCGAACTGCGCGGCCCCCGACGCGCGCGGAGACCAGTGCGACAACTGCGGCAAGATCCTCGACCCCATCGAGCTCAAGGACCCCCGGTGCAAGCTGTGCGCGGGGCCGCTCGAGGTCCGCGAGACCGAGCACTTCTTCTTCGCGCTCTCGCGCTTCCAGGAGTCCCTCGACGTGTGGATCTCGAGCCGGCGGGGCTGGCGCCCCCAGGTCGTCAACTTCACGCGGACCTTCGTCCGGGGCGGCCTCAAGGACCGCGCGGTCACCCGCGACATCCCTTGGGGGATCGACTTCCCGCTGCCGGGCTTTGAGGGCAAGAAGATCTACGTCTGGTTCGAAGCGCTCCTGGGGTACCTCTCGGCGTCCCGCGAGGCGTGTCGGCTCCAAGGCAGGCCCGAGGACTGGCGGGTCTTTTGGCAGGACACGCAGTCCGAGAGCTACTATTTCCTCGGGAAGGACAACGTGCCCTTCCACACCGTCATCTTGCCGGCGGTCCTTATGGGCCTTGGAGGCTACAACCTCCCGACAAACGTCCCGGCCAACGAGTACCTCCTCTTCCAGGGTGCGAAGTTTTCGAAGAGCAAGGGCGTCGGCATGAACATGGAGGAGTACCTGGAGCTCGGCGAGGTCGCGGCACTGCGCTACTACCTCACGGTGACGATGCCCGAGCTCAAGGACGTGGAAGCCGACTGGGACGACTTCGTGGCCAAGAATAACACGGAACTCCTCGGCAACATCGGGAACTTCGTGAACCGGACGCTCACGCTCGTCCACCGCGAATACGGCCAAGTCCCGGCCGTGCCACTCGACGCGCGCACCGACGAGATCGACGCGGAGGTCGACCGGCGGATCGAAGAAGCGGTGAAGAAGACGGCCGCCTTCCTCGACGCCTGCGAGTTCAAGAACGCCGTGAAGGAGGTCTTGGCGCTCTCGCAGTTCGGCACCCTCTACATCGACCGCAAGGCGCCCTGGAAGCTGGCCAAGGAGGACCCGAAGGCCCTCTCCCGGGCCCTCTACAACGGGACGAGGCTCGTGAGGTCCGTTGCCGTGCTGCTCGCGCCCTTCCTGCCCGACAAGGCCCAGCTCATCTGGCTTGCCGTCGGGGAGGAGGGTGAAGTGGCCAAGGCGCGATGGGACACGGCGAGGGGCGAGCCCGCGGTCGGACGGCAGATCCCCGAGCCCTACCCGATCATCAAGCCGATCGACCCCGCCTCGTTTTCCCCGGCGGCCAAGGCGCAGGCCCCCTCGCCCCTTGCCCTTCTTGACCTGCGCGCCGGGCGAATCGTGAATGTCCGGGAGCACCCCAAGGCTGACCGCCTCTACCTCGTAACTGTCGACCTCGGCGACGAGACGCGCCAGGTGGTGGCCGGGCTTCGCGCCCACTACAAGCCGGAGGAGCTCGAAGGCAAGACGGGGGTCCTCGTCGCAAATATGGAGCCCGCGAAGCTGCGCGGCGAGGTCTCGCAGGGGATGCTCCTCGCCGCCGAGGGCGCTGGTGTTGTCTCGGTCCTGGTGGCTCCCGCGGCCGCGCCGGGCGCGAGCGTGCACGGCTGCACGCGGGGGGCGCCAGCGGTCAACATCGCGGCGTTCGCGCAGGTGACCCTCGCCACCTGCCTCGACGAGGGCGGAGAGGCCGCCGCGGGCGTCCTCACACTCTCGGGGGCCGTGCCGCTCAAGGTGGCCGACCACAATGTCCGGCTCGACAGGCCGGTGCCTGCCGGCTCGAAGATCAAGTGACGGCGACGTACAAATAGCGCGCCAGCCGCTTGCGCGCTTTGGGAAGCGTACGCCCCCTTGAAGGCCGACCTCCACATCCACTCGCGGCACTCGCCGGACAGTTCCCTCGATCCACGGGAAATCGTGAAGCTCGCCAAGGCCCGAGGCCTCAAGGCGGTGGCCGTCACGGACCACAACACGGTCGCCGGTCACGGGGCGGTTGCCGAGGCGTGCGCTGCCGAGGGGCTCCTCTTCATCCCGGGCATTGAGGTCACCTCGTTGGAAGGCCATGTCCTGGCCTACGGGGTCAAGCAGGCGCCGAGGCAGGGGCAAAGCGCCGTGGAAACGGTCGAGGAGATCCATGCGCTGGGCGGCATCGCCTCGGCGGCGCACCCCGAACGCGTCTACACGGGGCTCTCAACCACCGTCGTGCGCGCCGCGAAATTCGACGCGGTCGAGGCGTTCAACTCGCAGAGTGCCGAGCACCATAACGCGAAGGCGCGCGCGCTGGCCCAGGAACTCGGGCTGCCCGTGACGGGGGGCTCCGACGCCCATGCACCCTTCCGCGTGTCGCTCGGCTACCTTGCGATGGACCTCGATCCCGAGTCGACCGACGCGGCGATCGCGCAGATCCTGAAGGGCAGGAACAAGGCGGACGGCACGCGTCCGCGCTTCGGGGCGGTGCTTGCAAGGTCGGTGGACACGGCGGCACGCTGGGTCCTCCGCGGCGGGCGCCGGATCTAGCTCGACTTCGTTCCCGAGGGCTCCTTCTTGCCTTCCGCGGCGCTCTGCGGCGGGATCGCCGCCTTGTCCTTCAGGGACTTGAGCGCGGGGGCCACCCGCTGCTTCAGCAACCGCTTCCAGATGTACCCGATGCCCCAGACGATGAGCCGGATCAAGAACGGGATGAACAGGAGCACGAACTGGCCCACGAAAATGAGCAGGTTCACGAGGAGGAAAACGTAGTAGCGGCCGACACTTGCACCGGCAAGGCGCTTGGGGATCAGCCAGAACTTGAAGGGGTTCCAGGCCGACCACTTCTCGTCGCGTGTGGGCCCCTTCGGGACGCCGCGGCGGAAGGCAAAGACCGCGGCCGCGGCCTGGGACGGCCGCTTTACGGCCGGGGCGACTTCAGCGACGGCTTCGGGGGCCGCGGCCTGCGCCGCCGTCGCTTCCTCAGGCAGACCCAGGATCTCCGCCTTCGAGAGCTTCACGGCCCGGTCGGCCGCGGCGATCTCACGGGTGCTGTAGGACATCTCCACGAGGTCGAGGTTGTCGGGGACATGGAGATCCTCGCCGAAGGCCTCCTTGTATGCCGCAGCGAAGTCGTTGCGTGCAACGCGGGTGATCCGCTTCTCAAGGTACTTCTCGATGAGCTCGGGATCGACCTCGGACTTCCGCTGGTACTCGCCGCCCTGGGGTGAGGCCGACGCGGAAGCGCCCGCCGCTTGAGCGGCCGCCGAAGGCTCCCCCGGCTTCGGGGGTGCCGGCTCGTTGGCCGCCTTTGCATCGGCCTCGGCGACGAAGTACTCGATTTGCGCCTTTGTGAGCTTGTACTGGTCGGTCTTGTCGTACCGGTAGTCCCAGCGAAGCGTCTCGAGTTCCAAAATGTCGTAGCCGTCTTCGACGAGGCTGCCGAATTCTTTGCCGACCTCGTCTTCGAGGGCCTGCCACCGGGCGCGGGCCTTGCGCCACTCCTTGGACTCTTTGGCGCCCTTGTCCTTCTTCGCTTTCTTGTCCTTAGCCATGGACGCTGCCCGCCAGCGGGCCGCGCAATTACGCTCAATTGATTTAAGGGGTTGGTTACCTGGCCCTCCCGGAATCCACGCATCCAGCAGTCGCGATTCTGCCGCCCCGGCGGGCGGACGTGAGTTTAATAGCGCGCGCCGATTGGCGCGCCCGATGGCGGCGCCAAGTCACGTGGCCTTCGAGTCGGAAGAGCTCACCAGGCGCGCACTCGACAAGGCCCTTTGCGACACGTGCCTGGGGCGACTTTTCGGCGCCCCCGCAAAAGGGGCCGCTTCCGCCGACCGCGGCAAGCGCCTCCGGGAGGCGGTCGGGGCGGCCCCCAACGAGCCCGCGCGGTGCCACCTGTGCGAAGGCACTTGCGGAGAATTTGCCGCGCTTGCCAAGCTCGCCGGCGACGCCCTCGCAGGCTACGAGTTCGGTACCCTGCTTGTAGGAACGACCGTGGAACCCGTGCTAGCCAAGCGCGAGTCGGAGTACGCGGCAGGCCTCGGGCTTTCGACCATCCACACGCTGAAACAGGAAGTGAACCGCGAGGTGGGCCTGCGCCTCGAAGCCTCGCTTTCGAAGACGGTCGACTTCCTGGACCCCGACATCGCCGTGCACCTCGACACGCGGTTCAACACGGTGAGCCTCCAGGTGAAGTCCGCCTACTTCCGGGGGCGCTACCGCAAGCTCACGCGCGGGATTCCGCAGACACGGTGGCCCTGCCGTTCGTGCCGCGGGCGGGGCTGCAAGCGCTGCAACGGCACGGGCAAGATGTACGGCGAAAGCGTCGAGGAGCTCGTCGCCCGCCCGATCATGTCGGTGCTGGGCGGGGAGGACCATGCGCTGCACGGGGCCGGGCGGGAGGACGTGGACGCCCTCATGTTGGGCCGGGGCCGCCCTTTCATCGTCGAAATCCGTCGCCCGAAGCGCCGGACGCTCGACCTGGAAGCGGCCGAAACCGCGGTCAACCAGGCGGCGGGCGGCCGCGTCGAGGTGCGCGAGCTTGGCCCCTGCCGCAAGGAAGAGGTCGCGGCCCTCAAGGACGCGGACTGGCAGAAGACTTACCGCGTCCTCGTGGGGCTCGAAAAGGCTATTAAGGATGACCAGATTAACCGCGTTTGCGCCGAGCTCACTGGCCGTGTCATAGATCAGCAGACACCGACGCGTGTTACCCACCGACGGGCTGACATGGTTCGAAAGCGGAAAGCGGTCCTCGTGCGCCTCAAGAGCCTTGACGACAAGACGGCGGAGCTTGAGGTCACGGGCGAAAGCGGTCTGTACGTGAAGGAACTTATCCACGGCGACGAGGGGCGGACGAGGCCGAATTTTTCTGAATTACTAGGAATAGCCTGCACCGTCCTTGAACTTGACGTCCTTGACATCCTTGACAACCCGGAGGGAAACAACCCATGAAAGCCTCCCACGGCCCCAGGAAGGGGACTCGCTCGCTCTTCCGAGTCACGCCACGCGAGCGGGGCAAGGTCCGCATCACGCGCGTCATGCAGCGGTTCGACGTGGGCGAGAAGGCCGCCATCGAGATCGACTCGCGCGTCCGCGGCGGCCAGCCGCACAACACCTTCAACGGGAAGACCGGCGTCGTCGTGGGCCAGCAGGGGCGCTCCTACCTCGTCCGGATCCGAATCGGCGGCAAGATGAAGGTCGTCGTGGCAGCCCCGGCCCACCTGCGCCGGATGCGCCAGCTCGAGGGGACGCGGGACGAAAAAAGCGGAGGCGGCAAAATCCCATGAAAATCGGCGAGCGACACCTGACGATCCCCGAGGTCCACGAGATGCTCCTCAAAGAGCAGGAGAAGCGCGAGCTCACCTACGAGCAGAAGCTCGTGCTCCAGCACTGCGAGTTGCTCCAGCGGTTCGACACGCGAACGGCGCAGAAGCTCGTCGCCGAGCTTGAGAAGATCGAGCGCGTCTCGTCGCCGCTCGCGCACAAGATCGCGGAACTCCTCCCCTCACACCCGGACGATGTCCGGTCGATCTTTTCGAAGGAGCGCTTCACGCTCGAGGAGAAGACGATCGCCTCGATCATGCAGACGGTGGGCAAGTACGCCGGCGCGGCGCCTGCCGCGCCTTCCGAGTAGCGGCGCGAAGCCCGCGGGGGTGCAATCGTGGAGGACTTTGCCTACGTGCTCGACTTCCTGCCCCGGGGCCACCCGGCCGGCGGGCAGTACCACCACGAGCCCGTGGCCTTTGCCGTGGGCGAGCAGGAGTTCAAGCTGTTGGAACTCAACCCGAAGCCGGAAGTCACGCAGATGTTGCCCGGCGAAAAGGTCTACATTGGCAAAGAGGCCGAGAAGCGCGACAAGATCCTCCACGTGAAGCGCCGCGTGTCCTTCCCGGAGCTCACGAATGCCGCCCAGGCCGAGCTGCCCTTCGTCCTCAAGCAGATGATCAATGCGCAGGCCGAGCGCTTCGTGAAGTTCTACAACGAGGCGCAGCCGGTGTCCACGCGCTTCCACATGCTCGAGCTCTTGCCCGGCCTTGGCAAGAAGACGATGTGGAAGATCATCGAGGAGCGCAAGGCGGCGCCCTTCAAGGACTTCGCGGACCTTGCCAAACGCGTGCCCACGCTCCACAAGCCCGACGAGGTCATCGCGAAGCGGATCCAAGTGGAGCTCGAAGACACGCAGCAGAAGTACAGCCTCTTCGTGCACCGGTAGAGCAAGGGGGCGTTTTGTGTGGGTGGGCCCGCCCGCTTCGACTTCGGCGCGGTCGTCGACAGGCACGAGCTCCCTCGCGAGGACCGCGTGGGGCTCGTGTGGGTGGCGATCTTCCTCTTCGGCGCGGTCTTCCTGGCCGTGCCCCCGCTCATCCTGGACGCAAGGCCGGGGCCGCCGCGCGCCGTGTACTTTCTGATCTGGGGCCTCTTCGTGCTCGCGGCCGCCCGTGCGGTGGCATCGCGCTACTTCTCGACGCCGAGCGTGGTGCTCGAGCGGGGGCTCTTCCTGCCCGCCTACCGGCCAACCCATTTCCTCCGGGTAAAGTCCCGCGCGGTCCCCTTCGCAGAGCTCAAGCGCGTCGAGCTTGACGACACGCCCCTGCGCTCGGGGAGCCACCTTTTCGTGACCCTGAGGGGGCCCATCCGCTGCGCGAAAGCGTACTTCGGGCCGCCCCGCAAGCTTGCCGAGGCGATCAAGTCGCGTGCGCCCCATGTGGAAGTCGCGCTCATTGACCGGAAAGGCCGTGAGCGCCGCTTCGCCCCGGTCGTTACGCGCCGGCCGCGTGAAAAGAAGCCTAAGGGGGACCGCACGGACGCCAAGTAGGCGAGCGCGCCCCTCGGCCGCCCCAAGGGGCGGCGCGGTCGGGGAGGACTTGGAGAGGCTGGGGCTTTACCCTTCGAAAGGGAAGGGGCAGTCGTTCCTTCGAGACGCACGGGTGGCCCAGCGCCAGGTCATGGCCGCAGCCGTCGCGCCGGGCGATGAGGTCCTCGAGGTCGGCGGGGGCCTCGGCGTACTCACCCGCGAGCTTGCGCGGCGCGGTGCGCGCGTTCGCGTGCTGGAAATCGAACCAGGGCTCGCCCGCCACCTGGAGTCCCTCGAGCTCAAGGGCGTCACGGTCGAGGAGGCCGACGCGCTCAAGGCGGACCTAGGGAACCCCAGGCGCGTCGTGGCGAACATCCCCTTCTCCCTCTCGAGCGAACTCATCGAGCGCCTTGTGGGGTGCGGCGCCCTGGTCATTGTCCTCATGGTCCAGCGGGAGGTCGCCGAGCGGCTCGCGGCGAAGCCCGGCCGCAAGGCCTGGGCCCGGCTGGCGGCCATTGTCCAACGCGAGTACACGGTGGAAATCGTCGAAGCCGTGCCGCCAAACGCCTTCTTCCCCCAGCCGCGAGTCCGCTCGGCGGTCATCCGAATGCAGCGGCGGCCGGGCGAGTGGGAGGCCGGCCGGGAGGACTACGCGGCCGTCGTGGGCGCCTTGTTTTCCGGGAGGCGCAAGATGGTGCGCAACACCGTCCCCCGCGCGGCCGCGGCCCTGCGCGGCCCGCCGGAGAGGGCCCTGGAGGTCGCGGAGCGCCTTGGGGTCGCGGACCGGCGCCCGGAGGCGCTCACCGTCGAAGAATTCGAGGCGCTTACGAAGGCGCTGGCAAACCTCAGAATGACTAAATAGCGTCCGCCCGGTGAAGCGCAACGTGGAAGCGTCGGGGGACAAGCGGGGACCGTCGGCTTGGCGCCTGCCCGCGTGCCTTGCGCTCGCGTGCCTTGCGGTCGTCGCGCTCCTCGCCGTCGCTTGGCCTGCGGAGGCGGGCGGCCCAACGGAGTACCTGAGCAGCGACCTCGTGGTCGCCGCGGGTGCCCCCCAAGTCTACCTCGACCGCACGCTCGTCGTCTCGGGCAACGTGACGGTCCAGGCAGGCGGTGTGCTCGAACTACAAAACTCCACGGTGCTCATCAACCTCAGCGCGAACGGCTCGAAGACGCTCACCGTCGAGCCCACGGGTACCCTGAGGGTCCTTGACCTCGACGCGCTCTCGTCGACCACGGGCGACCGCTCGGTCATCGGCTCGGCCGATGCGGCGCTGCGTTTCACCGGGCGGTTCAAGGCGGGGGCCAACGTGCTCGTCCGCGCCAGCACGCTCTCGGGTTTTGGATACAGCCTCGCCGGCCCGGGGCTCCTCATCGAGGCGGCCAATGTGACCTTCAAGGACGCAAACCTCGAACTCTACGTCTTCCTCCGAGTCGAGGGCGTCTCGCCGATTTTCGACGGCGTCCTGTTTGCCGGCGACGGCACAGGCTCGAACTACTTCTTCCGCTCGAACGCCACGCTCGACAACTGCACGTTTGCGCGCCACTTCGTGGCGCTCTCCGCCGCCGACGGCTCCGCGCTGCGCGTGTCCAACGCGCTTGTGGCAGACACGGTGTTTTCCTTTGCGCTCAACGGCTCGACCGTGAGCGTCTCGGGGGCCACGGTGAACAACAGCACTTCGGGCCTTTTCCTCACCAACGCAAGCCTCGCGCGCTTCACCGACGTGGACTTCGACCCGGCCCGCGCCACGTTCGATGACAACGCGTCCGAGCTGGAAGTGTCCCGCACATTCTCCCTGCGCGTCCTCAACCTGGCCTCCGAGGGCGTGCGCAACGCCACCGTAACGCTGAGGGACTCCGGGAACGCCACGGTGGCGAGTTTCAATACCGCGGCCGTCGGGGAGGTCGGCCCCGTAAGCCTGCTTGCCTTCACCCAAGACGCGACGGGCCGCGTGGACCTCGGCAACTATTCCGCGACCGCGCAGAAGGGCGCCTTCGTGGACGCGCGCGCGTTTTCCGCGCTCCTCGAGTCCTCGCCGGTCACCCTCATCCTCGCCTCGAACATCGACCCGCGCCTCACGCTCGTCGAGCCTTCCGGGGGCGCCGTCCTGCTGGCCGGGGTGCCGGCGCTCTTTGAGGTCAGTGTTACCGACCCCGATTCCACGCCGGGCGGGGTCGCGGTCTCCTGGGTCTCCTCGCTCGCCGGGCCTTTGGGCTCCGGCGCCTCGCTGCCCCTCACGCTCCCCGAAGGCGTCCAGACCATCGAAGTCGAAGCGCGCGACGGGGCCGACGGCTTCAGGCGCCTGGTGTTCAACGTGACAGTCGAGCTTGGCCAAGCCGAGCAGGTTGTTGCCGCCGAGGGCAGCCTCACCTTCAACGCGACCGTGTGGAAGACCTCGCGCGGCAGCGTCGGGGCGCTCATCGGACCGGCTCCCTTACCCCCGGCCCTCACCGCCGGTCCCGGGTTCGACCTTCACGCGGCGTCAGGCACTCTCGTTTGGGCCTTTGCGCTGCTCGAAGTGCCCTTCAACGCGAGCAACATGCCCTATGGGACCTTCGCAGAGAACCTCACCCTGGCGCACTACACAGGTGGCGTTTGGCGTGTGGTCGGGGGCGCGCGCGTCAACCTCTCTCTCGGCCTCGTCTTCGCCAACATCTCGGCCTCGGAGGGCCTCGGCTGGTTCGCGCTCGTGGCGGTCAAAGGCACCAACTCGGCGCCCCGGCTCGTGGATACCCCTCGCCTCTCGGCCGTCGTGGGCGCCCCCTTCACCTTCGACCTCGACGCCGAGGACACGCCCGGCGACACGCTTGCCTTCTCGTTCGTGGCCGCACCGCCGTGGATCGGGGTCGACGCGCAGACGGGCCTCCTTGCGGGGACCCCGGGGCCGCCGGACCGGGGCCTGCTTGTGCTCAACCTCTCGGTCGCCGACCAGCTTGGCGCGGCCGCCTTCTTCCGGCTCGAAATCTTCGTGTCGGGCGTGGCGCTCAACCAGGTGCCCCGGCTCATCAACCCACGCGCGGTCCCGCAGGAGCCCGTCGAGCGCGATGCCATCACGTTTGAAGTCACCTATGTCGACCCTGACGACGACCTGCCCCTCTTCGTGCAAGTGGTCATCGACGGAAAGGCCCAGCCGATGGACCCCCTCGAACTTACCGACATCAACGCAACCGACGGGAAGCCCTACACCTACACGACCGTCCTTGCCGTCGGCAGGCACAACGTCTCGTTCCGCACAAACGATGGCGCGCCCGGTCACGCGGATGTGCGCCTTCAAGCCGACGAGGTCGTGGTGGTCGCCGACACGCTGCGGACGCTCAACAACTGGTTCCTGGCGCTTTTTGCGAGCGTCGCGGCAACCCTCGTCCTTGTCGTCTACGTCCGGGCGCGCACGCCGAAGGCGCCGAAGAAGGGGCCTCCAGCGACCCCCGAGGACCGCGTCGACTTCCTTGCGGGCGCCACCTTGAAGCCTATCCCCCCGCAGCCGAAGATTGCCAAGGAGGAAACCGGACACGAAGCGGGGCTCTCCCGTGAGGCGGACGGTGAGGCGGCGCAGGCCGCGAAGAAGGCCGAAGAGACCCGCAAGGCTCTCGGCGACCCCTCGGAAGAAGAATAGCCCTTAGCCGGCCAGGTAGAGCCGCCCGCGGAAGCGGACGATCGGGACCTTTTCTTCGCCCGGCTCGTGGCGCGCCCAGTTGCGCACGGTGATGGTGGCAAAGGAGACGGGGTCGAGCAGCTGGAGTTCTTCGTGGCCCACGCTCACGATGACCGCGTCGCCGCGTGAGGCTTCCGCGCCGGGCGCGGCTGCGCGCTTCACCCAGTCTTCGCCCTTGTTTTCCTGGACACCGGTGTCAAGGTCTGTCACGACGAGGGACTTGGCGTGCACCTTGTGAACGAGGAACACGCGTTCGCCGGCGACGAGGATGTCCTTGCGGATGAACCGCGGGAGGCGCACGGAGAGGGTGACCCGCTGGAGTTCGCTGCCGTCTTTGACGCCGGCAATCTTCCCCGAGCGCAGGAGGGTGGCGCCAAGCGCGTCGCGGAGTCCGCTCGCGATGCGCTGCGCCGCGGAGGTCGAGGAGACATAGAAGTCGAGGCCGCCGTGGATTTCTTCGATCTTGGTGAGGAAGAGGTCGCGCTCGGACTCTGCCAGGCGCGCCACGCCCTCCTCGACCTCGCTGCGAATCCGCTCCCTGTGCGCGGGGTCAAGGGGGCCTTCGAAGGCGCGCACCTGGACGATCGCTTCGAAGTAGGACCCTGCGCGCCGGCTGCACACATCGCAAAGCGAGGTGCGGACCTTGATGTGAGTCGGGAAGTCCCGCGCGAAGGCCGTGCCGCGCACGGCGAGGTCCGCGTGGACGAGGAGGTCGAAGGATCGGTCGTCCCCTCGGACCTTCTCGCGCGTGAGGCGCACGACCTCGACGCCGTCGCGGACCGCGGTGTGTTCGGAGAGCGCGTGCTCGACGAGGGCCTCGGGCTCCATGGGGTTCAGCCAGACCTTGCCGCGAAGGACCGACCCGCAGGAGGCGCAGACAAGCACGGTGATGTGCTCGTCAAGCACGAAGGGCTTCTCCGTGAGGACGAAGCAGTCGGGGCACAGCCCGCCGACAAGCCGGGCTTCGGGGTGCTCCTCCCCGCAGCGGAAGCACTGCATGGCCGCGCACGAAGGGGAGGGCATATTTCAAAGGATCGTGCAGCGCGCGCAGGGCGAGGGCCACCCGGAGGCGACGCGGGGCTGCTGTCGCTAGAGGCAGTAGACCTGGGCATGGGGCACGCCATCGACGAGCCGTATGGTCGAGCGGTCGACCAAGTTGTACTTGAGCGCCACGGCCAGCGCGCGCTCCCCAAAGATGTTGTAGGAGGTTGCGCCGCGGATCAGGTTGAAAATCCCCGACTCGTCGCCGTCGAAGAGGTCGCCGCCGTAGAACCCCTCGTTGAGGGTGATCTGGACCTTGCCCTCCTTGAGTTTGCGGCCGATGAGCTCCGCGTCGCACATGGCGACGACGACCTGGCCTCGGGCCTTGTGGGTCCTGATTGAAACCTGGCTAGACATGGGCGCGTCCCTCGGTCACGACCACCACGGCGCGGCCGGATAAACCCTGGCGGTTCCGGGCGCGCGCGAGCGGAAACTCACCTCGAAGCGACTTTATAGTGCCGCCGGTCGGGCGCGTAAATCTGTCCCTGTTCGGAGAGCCTTCCGAGCATCTCCCGCGCGCGCCGCTCCTCGATCCCTTCGCTCGTGGCCTTCGCGATGATGTCGTCTTCGGTGACCCCGCCGCCAGCGTCGAGCTCGCGGATGATCTCGAGGAGGGTGCGGGCCGCCTCGCGCTGGGCGCGCGAGGTCCCGGCGGCGATGATGTCGATGTCGAGCGCGCCGCCCTCGCCGGCAATCTTGCGCAGGTAGTACTGCACGATGCGGATTCCGCGGTCGGCGTCGTCGACCTCGACGCTTGCCGAGAGGCGCACGCGCGCCGAAGCCTCGGCAAGGCGCACGAAGGCTTCGAGTTGACGAGCCGTCATCGGAACGGCCGCCGATTCGCCCTCGCCCTGCCTCCGGACATCCACGTAGTACTCGCGAATCCGCGAAATGGCCGCGTCGGAGAGGACCGGGAAGATCCGCTGCTTCGCATAGGCGATGTATTTGCGCATGAAATCCACGGGCACGATAGGCGTGAACTGGTCCACGCGCGGGGGCTCTTCTTCGACCGTCTCGCCTTGCGAGATCGCGTAGTTTCGCTGGGCGTCCTTCTCGCCGCGGTGGTGCGAGCGGAGGATGTGGTTCGACATCTCGCGGTCGCGGTCGTGGTCGGGCTTGTCGGAGAGGGAGAAGATGACATCGAAGCGCGAAAGAAGAGCCGGGGGGAGGTCGATTTGTTCGATAATGAACTGGTGAGGGTCAAAGCGCCCGAACTTGGGGTTGGCCGCGCCGAGGATCGAGGTGCGCGCCTGCAGCGTCGCGGTGATGCCCGCCTTGGCGACGGAGATCGTCTGCTGCTCCATCGCCTCGTGCATCGCGTCGCGGTCCTGGGGGTTCATCTTGTCCAGCTCGTCGACGCAGGCGAGGCCCTTGTCCGCCAGCACGAGTGCGCCGGCTTCCAACGTCCACTGGCCGGGCGCGAGGTCGTCCTTGATCGCGGCGGCTGTGAGGCCCGCGGCCGACGACGACTTGCCGGACGTGTAGATCGCGCGGGGGGCGATCTGCGACATGTAGCGCAAGAGCTGGCTCTTTGCCGTGCCGGGGTCGCCCACTAGGATTGCGTGAATGTCGCCACGAATACGAGTCCCGTCGGGCAGGTGCTTGGGCACGCCGCCGAAGAGCTGGAGCATGAGGGCCTCCTTTTCGATCTCCAGACCATAGATCGACGGCGCGATCGACCGCGTGAGTTTCACGTAGACCTCCGGGTCGCGCGCGAGCATCTTGATGCGCTCTTCGTCCTCCGGCGTGATCGGGATCTCCTCGTAGTCGTGCTTCTGGCGCTCGACGGAGATGATCTCAAGGAAGATGTCGAAGATCGTGGACTTCGCGCCGCCGATCGAACGGGGCTGCTCGCGCAGGATCCCGTTGAGGATTACGCGGTCGCCGGGCGAGATGATGCCCGCCAGGTCGTCGTCCATGAAACCCGCGAGGCGCTGGGGCTGCTCACCGCCGCGCAAGCCCTCGGGGGCTTCCTGAATCTCGACCTTCTGCGTGTCGACAAACTCGGAGAAGCGCAGGGTGCGGCCTTCGCGCGGCTCCTCGAAGGGGTCGAGCAGGGAGGCCGGGCCGGTTAGCAGCACGAACTTCGTGGAGGCCGCTGAGCGTTTGCAGCCCCCCTGGTCCTCGAAACACTCCAGCGGCTCCTTGAGCGCCTGCCCGTCCTGGGCGACCTCGATGGCCGCGCCGCAGCGCACGCACTGGAACACGGCGTCCTGGATCTTGGGGCGCACTTCCGTGACCTTGCGCACGAGCCCCTCGACCGTGATGAGGCGCCCCAGGTGCTTCTTTCGGATGTTGCGCACCTCGACGCGCTCTTCGGAGAGGTCGGGCGGGAACTCGCGGACGCGGAAGTGGATCGGTGCCTTGAGGTTGGCGGGCAGCTGGTTGAGCAGCGCCTGCTCGGCCGCGTAGATTGCCTGCTTGGGGCGCTCCACGAGGAACTCGGCGACCTCTGGGTCGAACTGCGCGACCTCGCGGAAGTCGACCGTGAGCGAGCGCTTGTCGGGGAAGGCGTTGGCGACCTCAAGGAGGTCCTGCTTGCGCCCGTACTTCTGGAGGTATTCCTCCCAGAGCGTCGTGAGGGACTCGAGTGTATATTCTTTGACCATGGGGTGCCGCAGGCACGTCGAATTGCCCTATAAGTGTTGACCCCCCATGCCCGAAAAGGTCAGACCCACCCCTTCATTTCGCGTGGACCGCACAACTTGTAGCGTCCAGGCGGGCGTTTCCACTCCACGCCTGGGGGCGGCTACACTCCCTCGACCTTCAGGAACGCCTTGATGATCGAAAGGTCGACGGCTTGTTCGAACGAATAGCCGAATTGCGCTACAAGCTGCGAGCCGTAGCCAAGCTCGAAGGGCCGGCGTGTCGCGCCGTCGATGAGCAGCACGCGCTGGCGCACCTCGGCTGTCCGCCGGCCCGTGCTTGCCTGGACGCCGATCCGCCCAAACCCTTCGAGGATCTCCTTGGCCATCGCGCGCGAGTCGACCCACTCCACGCAGAAGACGCGCCCCCCCGTGACCTCCGCGCGCGCCGCGCGGTCGTCGACCCACTCGTTCACGACATGCGTAACATAGAGGTCCTCGGGCGGCTCCCCGGAGGGCGCGAATTGGAAGAAGCGGCCGCGGAGCTGCTCGCGGTGCTTTTCCCGCACGTACCGGATCGCGTCGAAGAAGTGCAGGCGCCGCTCGCGCGCGCCTCCCGTGGTGAGCCGGTAGGCGAAGAGCACCACGCGGCCGCGGTCCTCGACCTTCCGCGCGCGGTCGGACGATGCCGCCCGGACGAGGGCAAGCTGGGCGGCGCGAAGCGCGGGGGGGCCGTGCTCTTCCCATAGTCCCTCGTTTTCCCTAAACTCGTCACCTTCGATAAGGCGGCGCAGCTCCACGAGGGGCGCCTCAAAGCCGGGCAGGCGCCCGCCCCTCGCCCGCGCGATCTCGGCCTCGACGGCCTCCTCGAACCCGAACCCTTCGTAGCCGACGGACTGGAGCGCGCGCGTGAGGTTGACCGTGAGGGTCTCCCCGGAGGCCGACCTCGCGCGGATCCGGTTCGAACGGTCCGCCTTCGGGACCGGCGTCGCTTTCGCAATGCCCTCCTCATCGAGGCGGTCGTAGAGACGTTTGATGAGCCGCTCGCGGTCGACGTAGATGTAGCCCTTCACGACCTCGTTGTGGATCCACTTCTTGACCTCGACGGGCAGGTCCCAAGTCATGAAGAAGCGCGGGTGGGCGCCGCGGTGCTCGGCGCCCGCCTCGAGCCTATACATGCGGTAGCGGAAGTAGTAGTCCGACGCGAGCTTCTTCATCTTCTCTTTGCGCGCGCCGTCGGCCGCGCGCTCCCGCATCCGGAGTTTCGGCTGGTACGCAAGCAGCGCTTCCCTCTCGCGCGCCGCATCCCCAAGTTCGTTCACGCCGAACTTGTCGTAATACCAGGCAAACGCCACGACCCCGGGCTCGGGCTCGGCGCTCTGCAGCGTGCCGGCCGACTCCGCCCCCTGAAGGATCTTGAGCCACGCCGGCACGAGCGCCTGTCTGGGCGCCTCGAGCGTGGGGCCCCTCTCCCCGGACTGGGGCCCGAACCCCAACCGACGGGTCCGGCCTGCCTTCCCTGCCACGGCCGACCCAACCGGAACGGGCCTTATGGTTTTGGCGCAGGGGGGCCATCCGCGTCCGGGCCCACCGACACGGCCGCCTCCTTGCGCGCACGCCGGGCGTTGCGGCGCGCCCACATCGAGTAGCCCAGCCAAACGCCCGCGAGACTCACCACCACGAGTGCGGCAAGTCCCGTAAGCAGGCTCGCGATCCCTTCGGCCCCGAGCCCCGCATACGTGACGCCGGTGCGCGGGTTCGAGCCGGGGTCGCCGGGCAGGTAGGAGCCGTTGAGCTCCTCGCCGTTTGCAAAACCGTCGCCGTCCGAGTCCTTCGCCTCAAGGCGGGTCCAGTTCACTGCGCCGCCCGTGGCGTTTCTCTCCGCCCAGTAGTCCGCGCCAAAGGGATTGAGAGGGCCGCCGCGGTCCGCATTGACGTGGCATGTGAGGCAAACGCCGCTGAGCGGGCCGGGGACTCGCGAGGATTCCTCGAGGGAGGCCTGCCCGGGGGCCGGCAGCAGTGCGGCCGCGAGGGCGCAGCCGGCGAGGAGCGCGACGGCAAGCGTGGTCTTTCGAGGGCGCGGCGGCTTCGCGCGGCCTTTCCGCCACACGCCCGGGGCAAGGGCCGCAAACGCCGCGGCCGCACCGGGGCCGGGCAGGAACACGGGCGCTGGCGGCACAGGCACGGCCTGCACCTCGACCGTGAGGTTTGCCTCATTGTTTGTGAGGTCGAACTCGGAGGGCACGGAGAGGACGGCCTTGGCGAAAATGTGGTGCGTCCCGGCCGTGGGCCGCCAATTGCCAAGGACACGCTCTCGCCCCCCTCCCGCAATGCCGAGGGATTCCTGGTGGATGAGCGTCGCGTTGAGGGCGAGCGGCTCCCCGTCCCAGATCTCGACGGTCACGACGCCGGCGGTCGCGGCAAGGTTGGAAACGCTCACCAGGAATGTGATGTTCGACCCCTCCACAACCGGCGTCGAAGACGGGGTGATCGACTCCACGAGGAAGTCGGGCGCCTCCGCAACGGGAATCACGACGGTGAGGGTGTTGTCCGCCGGCCGCGCCTCGGTGGGCGACACGTCCTCGACCGCGATGGTGAGCGTGTGGTTGCCCGGCGCGTAGGCGTGGCTGAAGATCGCCTGCCGCGCGGCTTGGATGTTGGTGAAGGTCTCCTCGTAGATGAGCGTCGACGCGCTGCGCGGGCCGTCCCAAACGCGCACGGTCGCCGACGAGGCGACGCTGCCGTTGTTGAGGACGTCAATCGTGTGGCGGATCGCCGTCGCGGGCGGCGGCGGGTCCGGGGAGATCGAGAAGCCGCTTGGGAGGACCTGCATGTCGGGCAAGGTGCTTGCCGAGACAATGAGGGGCAGGGAGGCGTTTCCCTGGACGGCGGCGAGGCGGGCACCCAGGTCGACCGTGTAGGCGCCCACGGCCGGGGGCGCAGGGACCGCGAGGCTGAACCGCCCGCGGCCGTCGGCGGTGCCGCTCACGGGGTTCGGGAATTGGCGGACCTGCGCCGTCACGTCCGCGCCGCCTGCAAGGACCCCCGTGTCGAAGACCGCGCTGCCCTCAAGGTCGAGGACCTGCCCCGGCAGCGCGTTCGCCGGCAGCAGAGTCAGGTTGGCAAGGTCGATGCGTGAAGGGGGCGTCAGGTTGACCACGACATGGAACAGGAGGGCCGCGGAGTACTCGACCCCGTCGAAGGCGCGGACCGAGAGGGTGTGGGGCCCTGCCCCCGCGGCGGTGCCGTTGAAGGCGAACGTCCAGGCCGCCGTGCCGTTTGCTGAGGCCTCGAGCGCGCCGTCGATGGACACGAGGACGGCCGTGAGCTCGCCCCGCTCATCGGAAGCGGTCCCGAAGGCGATGGCCGCGGCCCCGAGCACGTCGCCATCCTGCGGTGCCTCGACCACGAGCGACGGCGGGCTATTCGGCCCGCGGTTCAGCACGGTCAGGTTCAGCGTCCCCACCCCGACATTCCCTCGGTCGTCCCTCGAAAGGGCTCGCACGACGTGAGGCCCGTCGGCGAGGGGTGCCAGGTCGAGGACGAACGCGAAGGAGGTGCCGTTCTGGGTGGCGAAGGCCGCGCCGCCGTCGAGGGAAAACGCGGTGGAGAGGGCGCCGCCCTCGGGGTCCTGGAGCGTCCCGGCCACCGTGATGTTCCCGGCGACGCGCGCACCTTGGGGCGGGCTTGCAAAGGTGACGACGGGGGGCAGGTTGGTGGGGCTCACGTAGAAGAGCGCGCTTCGGGCGTCGTCGGCCGAATCGAAGTCGAAGGCGGCGGTCGCGAGGGCTACGACGCTGACGGGCTCGCTGGACCAGAGGGGCACCCAGCCAAAGTCGAGGGTGCCCGTGGCGCCGGGAGGCAGGTCGACGCGCGTCGTGTTGAGGTAGAGGTTCGGCTGCGTGGAATTGTAGGCGAGCACACGCACGTCCGTGGAGGGCGCCAGGTCGAGGCCGGCGTTGTGGAGCGTGACGCGTAGGACCGCCGAGCGGTTTTCCTGGGGGGGGTAGGGAAGGGTCGTGAGGCCTTCGACGGCAACGTTTCGGTTGGGCAGGATGCGGACGGGCACGGCAAACGAAAAGGCCGAGCTAGATGCCGAGTCGATGCGCACGAGGACCGAAGCATTCTCAAGCCCAGCGGAGGCGGGCGCGCGGAGCGTCGCGTTGAAGCCGAAGGAGGCGCCCGGCAACTCGCTTGCAAAGCTCGACGGCGCGTCAAGGTCCGCGACAGAGAGGTTCGGCGAGGAGGGCGTCAGGTTGTAGCCCGTGTGCCCGACGCTCACGTTGCCGCGATTCGAGAAGGCGAAGGTGAGGTTGAGCGGCCGGCCGCGCGGGAGCAGCACATCGGCCGCCGGAAGCGTGCGGGACAGGGTCTCCGTGGCGTTGAAGGGGAGTGCGATGTCGTGGCCTGTGTAGTCAACACGGGGCGTGCCGTTGGAGATGTCGAAGACCTCGAGGGCCCTCACCGCAAGGTCCCACGGGAGCCAGGCCTCGAGCGTGAGGTTCGTGAGCGAGCCCGGGGCGACCTGAGAAACGGACCACGCATACCCGCCGCCCCCCGACGCGGAAACCACGAGAGGCCCCGCCGCGATCCCTGAAGCCCCCCAGACGGTCGCTTCAAAGGCGGCGCCGAGCACACCGAAACCGCCAAGGTCCGTGAGGTTGCCTCCGCCCTGGAAATCCCAAGCGAGGGGGACAGGCGCGAAGGCGGCCCCGAGAGTTGGCGGAAGCGCGGCAAAAAGGACGAGCGCACCGAGAAGGGCGGCGCGAGAGGCCCTGCCAGGGTCTCGCCAGAGGGCACGCATCGTTCGCCCGAGAACGCGTGTCAGATTAGCATTTTCCGGGGTGATGGACGCGGGGCGGCTTCGCGCAGGCGCGCAACCGCTCGCCGCCGAGGCGCGGCAGGCCGCCACCCAGGCCCTTGGGTGCTGCCTCGAAACCCCGCCGCGACTTCCTGCGACCTGACTCTTCTCTCGTGCCACCCAGGCCCTTCGCCCTCGCGCGCACGTGCGCACGTGCGCGTGAAGTCGCAGAAAGTCGCAAATCCTGCCCCCGCGGGCTTGCCCTGGAGGGTTTCCGAAGCACGTTTATATACCATCCACAAGGAATCCGCTGTCGTTAGAAGACCTAGAAAGTCTTGGCGATCGAATAGCCGTGATCGTCGATGGAAGAGTGGGAGAAATGGCTAAGCCCTTGCGAAACGAGATCACTTTCTTTGGTCACATCATCCAGGGCAATCGCATTACTATCAAGTCGGACGACATGGAGGTCCTCGCGCCCGACGAGGACGAGATCTTCGAGATTGCCGTGAGGCGCATCTCGGCCCTTCCCGCGTTTGCCGAACTCGAGATGAATGCCTTCGCGCAGTCCTGCATCGAGGTCCTGCAGTCTGAGGCGGTCCTCAAGGACGGCCAGATCCTCTTCGTCCTTTTCTGCCGGAAGTGGAGCATCGACACGCGCGAGGTCCAGCGGCGCGACCTCACGCCCGCGTTCATCAAGGACGTCGGCCAGGCCGTGTCGGTGCTCACGCACGACGCGAAGCTCGCCGAGCTCGTTGAGCTCAAACTGGAGAGGTTGTCGAAATGATGGGCGCGGGGAGCCGCAGGCACAGCAGCGCGGACGGCCACGGCGAGGCCGCGCCTCCCCCTCAGGTCGCGCCCGCTTCGCTGCGCCGCGCGGGCGGCGAGCTCGCGCGGGAAGCCCTCCGGCGCCTGGGCACGTCTCGCATGGGCTCGGTCGCCTACGATTCGGGCTTTGTCGCGCGGCTCACGCCCATCGCTCCCCGCGAGGCCGTCGTGCGCCGCGCCCTGGATTTCCTTGTGGCCTCGCAGCACGAAGACGGTTCCTGGGGCTCGCCCGTCTACCACGTGCACGACCGCGCGCTGAACACCCTCTCGGCCCTTGCGGGACTCGCGGGCGCGGGCGAGGGCCTCCATTCACGGCGGGTCGAGCGGGGCCTCGACGCGCTGCGCGGCCTCCTGCCACGGCTTGGGAGCGAGCCCCAGCTCGTGGGCTCCGACCTGCTGATTCCCCCGCTCGTGGAGCGGTGCGCCGAACTCGGGCTCGCGGTCGACCCCAAGGGTTGGCCCTACCGCAAGGTCGGGCGCTTCGCCCAGGCGCTCTACGGCCGCGTCCTCTACTCGGGCCACCCGGTCGGCCACCTCATCGAACTCACGGGGCGCGGCGGCGACCCCGAGCGGATGGTCTCGCGCCTCCAGGCGCTGCCGTCCGGCTCGATCATGTGCGCGCCCTCCTCGACGGCCTTTGCCATGGAGCGGGCGGGCCGTGTCGAGGCGCCCCTCCTCGCCTACCTTCGCGAAACCCAGAACGCGGACGGCGGCCAGCGGCACTTCGGCCCTTATGAGATCATGGAGGCGTGCTACTCGCTCTACGCGCTCCGGCGCTCGGGGCTCCTGCACACGCCGGCGGCCCAGGGTGCCCTCCGGCGCCTGCGCGAGGCCTGGACCCCCCAGGGTGTGGCCTTCTCTCGCGAGTTCCCGGCGGTCGACCTCGATGACTCCGTCCTCACGGCCCTTGTCGTTGCTGAGGGCGGCGACGCGATCGCCCCCACCTTCCTCGACGCCTACGCGGGCGAGGACTACTTCCTGTGCTACCTCAGCGACCGGCGAGGCGCGGTCGCTCCGAACCTGCACGCCATCGAGGCGCTCCGCGTCCTCAAGCACCCGCGGCGCGACGCCCTTACTGCGGTCGCCCTCCGCTACCTGCGCAGCCAGGTCCGCCCGGACGGCTCCTTCCTCGACCACTATTCGGTCGCGGCGAACTACCCCACCTGGCATGCGATCGAAGCGCTCTGCGGCCTCGACGACCGGCTCGCCGAGCGCGCGGCGCTCTTCCTTGCCGCCTCCCAGCGCGCTGACGGGTCGTGGGCGCCCGGGCCGCAGGCGCCTTCGACGGCCGAGGACACGGCCTACGCGCTCCTCGGGCTCAGCGCCTGGGCCGCAAACCACCGCGCCGAGTTCCTCGACGAGGTCGCCGCCGGCGCGGACTGGCTCTTCGCGCACCGCCATGAGGAGCCGCTGGCCACCTGGACGGCCAAGGTGCTCTACAGCCCGCTCACGATGGCAAGGGCCGCCGTGGCCGGCGCGCTTTCGGCCGCCGCCGACGCCCTTGAAGGTGCGCCCCTTTCCCTTTCACCCAACCCGGTGAGCCTGGACTTGCCAAGCGGGCGGGGCGCGCCCGCAAGGCAGGTCCAAGCGAACCTGGCCGAGGTGAGTCAACCAAACCCACGGGGGGTCTAGAACGAATGCAACCTGCCGAGTTTTTCCGCATGACGGATGAAGAGACCGCACGCTTTGTCCAAGCCAACGAGGGCCCCCGAGTCGTGACCCTCGTCGACGACGGCACCCGCCGCACCGGCCTCATCAGCTACCGCATGAACCTCAGCCAGGAGGAGTTCATGGTCAAGCTGAACCGCCGCCTCGCGCGCCCCTTCATGGACACCTACGAGCGCCTCTTCCGCCAAGGTGCCGACCACATCTTCACCCCCGCGATGACCCACGGTCGGTACGCCCTCGACGCGAACTACCAGCGGCAGATCACGGCCTACGCGAGCGAGGTATTCGGTGGGGAGTTCTGGCGCGAGTGGTTCCATGAACAAAAGATCCACTGCCGCGTGTACGGCGACCGCGACATGCTCCTGGAGCAGGGGTATGGACGGACCCTCGAGTTTGCCGACGCACTCGCCTCC
>JBGPNV010000012.1:0-22564 GCA_041487695.1 Thermoplasmata archaeon
CATGGACAACAGGGGACGCCGTGCCCGGGAACGGCTGGGCGCACATCGACGCGGAGCGGGGCGGCGACCACGTGTACATCGTCGACGAGAGCGACACGGACGCGCCGGCGGACATCCGCGTCTGGGTGAGCGAGAACCAGGGACGCACCTGGGACTTCTCGAGCCCCGTGGTCGTCGCGCACCGGGACGGCCCCGGGCGCGAGTACCCGACCGTCACGGCCGGGGACAACGGCCTCGTCTACGTGCTGTGGAACGACGCGACGAACGGCACGGACAACGGCACGCGCCTCTTCGTCGGGGTAAGCGACGACTACGGCAAGACCTGGAACACGACGGAAATCACGCCCTTTACGGGGTTCCTGGACTACCCGTCGATCAACGCGGGGCCCGACGGCCGGCTCGCGGTCGCCTTCTACGGAACGAAGGACCTGCCGGTGTCCGACAACTCGACCTGGTACCTCTACGCGGGGATGCAGCGCAGCGCGCTCTTCGGCGAGGTCAACATGAACTTCTCGGTCGCGAGCCAGGAGCCGCTCTACCAGGGGTCGGACCTCCACGCCCTCCACGACTTCTTCGAGATTGTGATCACGCCCGACGGCGCGCTCAACATCGGGTTCCAGCACTATGTCGGCCCGTGCAACGGCTGCAGCAGGCTGTACTTCGTCCGGGGCGATCTCCCTGAGGCGGCCGTGCCGCACTGAAGGGCGCGACCTAAGGCGCCGGCGGCTCGGGCTTGACCTCGTCGCCCTGCCTCGCGGCCTTCCCCACGCGCTTGCGCAGGGCCTCGAGCGCGGCCTCGTCGACGTCGCCCGCGTCGACGGAGTACATCAGGTTGTACCGGTGGGGTTCGAGGTACTCGCGCGTCAGCGGCTCCTGGCCCAAGCGCGCGCGCCTCAGGTTCAGCTTGGCAAGGAACGCGTCGAAGTCGCGGTGGCGGAGCCGCCCGACCTCTTCGCGGTCCTCGAAGTCGTCGATCTTGCCTTGGAGGCGCTTTGCCTCTCGGGAAAGGCCCCGCGTCTTGAGGGCGCCCCGCGCAGCGGCCGCGGCGGCGGCAAGGACGATGGCGAGCACGAGAAGGCCCTGGGCCTCGACCTGTCCGAAGATGACCACGCTACGCCCATCCGGGCCCCCCGAACATGAGCCTTTCTGCCCCGTTCTTGGGGCCGCTCGCGCTACCCCATCCACTCGGCCATCGGATGGGTCCAAGCCCTGCGGGCCTCGCGGACCTTGAGGTCGATGAGCTCGGAGGCGCCCCGTTCGACCATGATCGAATCCCCGCCGACCTCGCCGATCCTTCGCACAGGGGTGGGCGCCATGGTCGCCTCGAAGGCCTTGGCCTTCTTCTTCTCGACCTCGACCACCCACCTTGAGGGGCTCTCCGAGAAAAGCGCCGTGTCCCAGGGCAGCTTCGGGGCGGCGGCGTCGGCGCCCACGGTGAGGCCGATGTCCCCGCCGAGCGCCATCTCCGCCAGGGTCACGGCGAGCCCGCCGTCGCCGATGTCGTGCGCGGCACGGACCTGTTGGGCCGCCGCGACCATCGCGAGGTTCTCCGAGGCAAGGCGGAGCTGCGCCGTGCTCACGTTGGGGGGGTCGCCGCCCGACCCGCCGGCGAGCCGGTAGTAGGTCGAAGCGGCCATCTCGGGGCGCGTTGTGCCGACGAGGTAGAGGAGGTCCCCGTCGCGCTTGAGGTCGGGCGTGACCGCCCGGCGCACAAAGGGCAGCACGCCGACGCCGAGCACGGTGGCCGTCGGGGGCACGCTCCCGCCCTCGGCCTCGTTGTAGAAGGACACGTTCCCCGAGGGCACGGGGATCCGCAGCGCGCGCGCGACTTCGGCCATCCCGCGCACAACCTCGGCAAACTGCCACATGCGCTCGGGGCGCTCCGGGTTCCCGAAATTGAGGCAGTCGGTGACCGAGTGGGGCCGCGCGCCTGTCGAAGCGAGGTTGCGCACGACCTCGTCCATGACGAGCTTCCCGCCGAGGTAGGGGTCGAGGGCCGCGACCTCCGGGCAGGACGCCACTCCGATGGCGAGCCCGTGGGCGTCGTCTTCGAGCGGCTTCAAGACCACGGCGTCGGCCGGGCCCTCGCGGAACGGGACGCCGGTGAAGGGCTTCACGACTGTGCGCGCGCGCACGTCGAAGTCGTACTGGCGGACAATCCACTCGCGCGAGCATAGGTTCGGGTCCGAGAGCATACGCAGGAGCAGCGCATTGCGAGCCTCGAGGGTCCGGGGCGCAAGCGGGCGGACCTCCTCCTTGCCCGACCGCTTCACCGCGCGCTGGGGGCGCTTGTAGACGGGGCCCCCCGTCGACCACTCGAGGTCCAGGTCGAGCACGACAACGCCGCGGTAGGTGACCGTGATGCGCTCGCCCGTCACGATTTCGCCAATGACCGAGGCCTCGACGTCCCAGTCCTGGAAGATGTCGAGCACGCGGTCGATCTCCTCGGGAGCCACGCAGAGCATCATCCGCTCCTGGCTCTCGGAAACCCAGATCTCCCACGGGACAAGGTCCGCCTCCTTCAGGGGCACGGCGTCGAGCCTCACGATGGCGCCCATGCCGCCGGCAAGCGCGAGCTCGCCGCACACACAGGAGAGGCCGCCGCCGCCGAGGTCCTTCATCCCCGACAGGAGGCCCTTTTCGGACGCTTCGAGGATGGCGTGGATGAGCGGCTCTTTCGTGATCGGGTCGCCGAGCTGGACCGCGCCGCGGTCCTCCTCTTCGGACCTTTCCCGGAGCGTCGCGGAGGCGAAGGTCACGCCGTGGATGCCGTCGCGGCCCGTGCGGCCTCCGACGAGGACGAGCAAGTCGCCCGGGGCACCGGCCGCGGAGTGCACGATTTTGTCACGTTTCACGAGCCCCAGGCACCCGACGTTCACAAGGCAATTTCCTACGTACCCCTCGTGGAAGCGCACGGAGCCCGCGACGGTTGGGATCCCGACGCGGTTGCCGTAGTCGCGGATTCCGGCCACGACGCCGCGAAGCAGGTACTTCGGGTGCTTCACGCCCCTCGGCAGTTTCTCGTCGGGCAAGTCAAGCGGGCCGAAGAAGAGCGGGTCGATGAGCGCGATCGGCTGCGCGCCCATGCAGAGGACGTCGCGCAGGATCCCCCCGACCCCCGTTGCGGCGCCGCCGTACGGGTCGAGGGCGGACGGGTGGTTGTGGGACTCGATGCGCAGCGCGTAGGCCCACTGGTCGGTAAAGGCCATGACGCCCGCGTCCTCCTTGGCGAGCACGTCCTCCGTGTCGAGGCCTGCGAAGTGTTCTTTGAGCAGGAGCTTGGACGACTTGTAGCAGCAGTGCTCGGACCACGCCTGGCCGAGGGCCTGGAGCTCGACGTCCGTGGGGTTGCGGCCTTCGTCCTCGAAGTGGGCTTTAAGCAGGCGCATCTCGTCGAGCGAGAGGCCGGTCTTCAGCTCGGCGTTGATCCGCACGAGGTCCGTGTCGGAAGCCTCGCGCAAGTTGATGTCCGACAGCGGGAAGGGAACTTTGCGCGGGACGAAGTAGCCCATCTTCCGTCACGGCCCCCGCGCGCTCCTCACTCGAGGATGCGGATGCTGTAGCGGTTCACGACGGGGTTCGCCAGCAGCTTCTCGCACATGAGTTGGAGCGCCTTCTGCGCCGCCTGCGGGTCGTCCTCGTCGAGGGTCACCCGGTAGGTCTTCACGGACTGCACTTCGCGCACCGCCGAGAAGCCGAGCGCGATCAGCGTCTTCTTGACGTTGGCGCCCTCGGGGTCGGCGACCCCCTTCTTGAGTTCCACCCGGATCTCGGCGACGACCACCTGGCAGGCACCCCTCCCGACGCTCCCCACAAACCCCCCGAGGCGCTATAAAGCGTTCGAGGAGCGATCCCGGCGCTCCCGCCCCGCCCTCTCGCGCCCTTTTCCGTGAAAAATCGCAAATACGCACGGCCCTCTTTACGCCCGTGGACGAAAGGGACCTGTTCCTCCTGCTCTCCGACCGCAACAGGTGCCGGATCCTCGACCTTGTGAAGAGCGGGGAGAAGACCGTCACGGACGTGACACGGGCGACTCGCCTGCGCCAACCGCTCGTTTCGCACCACTTGCGGGTCCTGCGGGAGGCGGGGCTCGTCGAAGCGCGCCGCGAGGGGCGCTTCCGACTCTACCGCGCGGTGGGGGGCGACATCGCCAAGCAGCTCGCCAAGGTGGAGGAAGGGGCCCGGGCCCTCCAGGCCGCGGTCGATGCCGGCCGAGACGCGGCCGGGGCCCCGCGCGACACGAGTGAGAAGCCGAAGCCGGCGGCGGCGCCGAGGCCGCGCCGGCCGGGGCGGGCGCCTTGACCTCGGCTAGAGGATGCCGCCGCCGGCGACCGCGAGGTACGCACCGGCCCCGATGCAGGCCGTGACCGGGATCGTGAAGACCCAGGCGCCGATGATCCGCCGCGTCACGCCCCACCGGACGGCCGAGAGCCTGCGCGTCGCGCCGACCCCCATCACCGACCCCGTGATCACGTGGGTCGTTGACACCGGCATACCCAGCTGCGCGGTCACCGCGAGCACGAGCCCGCCGCCGGTCTCCGCGCCGAACCCTTGGTAGGGTTTCAAGGCGGTAATGCGGCTCGCCATCGTGCGCACAATGCGCCACCCTCCGAAAAACGTCCCAAGCGAAATCGCCGACTGCGCGACGACCATCACCCATAGGGGCACGCCGGAGCCCACGGCGAGCATGCCATTGGCGATGAGGAGCGCCGTGATGATCCCCATCGTCTTCTGCGCGTCGTTCGTCCCGTGCGTGACGGAGTAGAAAAATGACGAGCCAATCTGGAGTTTCCGAAACCAGAAGTTCACCTTGTGCACGGTCGAGTGGCGCCCGATTTGGAGGATGAGGGCCGTGAAAAGGAACGCGAAGAAGAACGCGATGATGGGCGAGCTCACCATGGGAATCACGACCTTGTCGAGCACCTTGTCGCCCTTCACGGCGGAGAGCCCGGCCGCCATCGCGCCGGCGCCCACGAGCCCGCCGATGAGTGCGTGGCTCGACGATGTGGGCAGCCCCCAGTACCATGTGATGATGTCCCAGGCCAGCGCCGCGAGGAGGGCGGCCAGCACAATCGAGACGGGGTGGCCCGTGAGCGCGCCCGGCTGCACGATGTCGTTGGCGATCGTCTTGGCCACGGCCGTCCCGAGCAGGATTCCGACGAAGTTGCCCAGGGCCGCGAGCCCGACGGCCTGCACGGGCTTGAGGACGCGCGTCGCAACGATTGTCGCGATGGAGTTTGCCGAATCGTGGAAGCCGTTGGCAAAGTCGAAGGCGATCGCCACCGACACGGTCGCCCAGATCAGGACCTCGACGGCCACCCGCACACCTTCCACGCAAGGTCAAGGGGGAGACGGCGCTCACGCGTTCTTTGTGGCAATGTCGGCGAGCACATCCGAGGCATCCTCGCAGCGGTCCGTGGCCGCCTCGAGGCGCTCGTAGACCTCTTTGAGCTTCATGATCGCGCGCGCGTCCTCAAGCTCGAAGAGCTCGACCAAGGCGCGGTTCGTAATGTCGTCGGCTTCGTTCTCAAGCCGGTTGATGATGATCCGTTTTTCTTGGATCGCCGGGCTGTCCATTTTCCGAAGGCTCGCCACCCCCTTGTCGACCTCCCGGACCTGGTCGAGGATGATCTCGGCCAGGCGTTTGGCGTGCGGGGGCTCCTTGGCAATTTTGTACATCGCCATGCGCCCGACGGAGGAATCGACCGCGTCAATGATGTCGTCGATACGGCCAGCAAGGGCGGCGATGTCGCTGTGGTCGAAGGGCGTGATGAAGGAGCGGTTGAGCTCCATCGAGAGGTCGTGGACGAAGGTGTCGCCGACGTGCTCGAGCTCCTCGATTCGCTTGGCGTAGGCGGGCAGGTCGCCGTAGTGGTCGAAGAGCGCGAGCAGCTGCTCGGCCGCGGCGACCACGTTGTTCGATTGCTTTTCGAGCAGGTCGAAGAATTTGTCGTCCCTTGGGATGATCCACTCGCGAAATCCCACGGCCCGGCCCCCCTCCCCGGGAAAATCGGCGCCGGCCTATTTGAAAGGACAATAGGGGAAGTGATTCACTTTCCAAGGCGCGGGGGCCGCTGCCCGACAGCTTGCTCAAGCAAACTCGACGGCCGCCCCGTAGATGTCCGAGTTCGGGGTCGTCGGCGAACCGTTGCGGGTGTCGGCCCATGCCATGTACGCGTAGGTCGGCGTCGACGAGATCCCGATGTAGTCGCCGATGAGGTGGTTCTCCCCCGAGAGGAACGAACTGCCCCCGTTGTTCCCGTTGAACTGCGGGCCGACCGGCATGTCGTGGAAGGAGACGCCGCCGTCCGTCGAGATCGAGAAGTAGGGCCGGATCAGCGTGTTGTTCGGGTCGTCGCGCCTGTCGTACCACACGAGGATCACGTAGCCCTGCTCCGTGACGTGGATGTCCGGCATGAACTGGTCGGTGCCGTCGGCAAGGGGGTTCGTGTTCACGCGCGCCGGCTGGCTCCAGTTCGTCCCGCCGTCGCGGGAAAACATGAGGTAGATGTCGCTGTCATTGTTGCGGTAGTCATTCCACGCCAGGTAGATCGAGCCTTGGTACTCCGAATACCCACGGTCGGCGGCAGTCTGGGGCAGGAGCGCGGAGCGGAACGCCGCGTTGGGCAAGGGGTTTGGCACGTCCGTGAAGTCCCCCACGTCCACGGGGCTCGAGAAGGTCGCGCCCTGGTCCGTCGAGCGCACGTACCGGAAGTGATGATTCTGGAAGTCGGCCCATGTGATATGGAGGGTACCGTCGGGCGTGACCACGGGGTAGGCTCCCTGGATCTGGAACTCGCCCGTGGTGGCGTCCGAGATGATCCGCGGCGTGGACCACGTGAGGCCTCCATTTGTCGAACGCGAGACGACCATCTCGGCGGCCACGCCCGCGTTGAACCGCACCCACACGACATAGACGTAGTCGTTCGTGGGGTCGACGGCGATCCACTCTTTGTCGTGGAACGTGAAGCGCGAGACCGAGCGCGCGACGACGCTGATCTGGGAGTAGGTCTCGCCGCCGTCCGCTGACTTGGCGACGAAAACGATCGAGTCGCGCCCGGGGTTCGGCCCCGGGACGGGCGAGACGGCAAACGCAATCCCGGCCAAGTACACGCTCCCCCCGGAGCCGAAGGCGATCGCGGGGTCGCCCGAGGCGCCCATCCCGGTGAGCGCCGAGACCTCGCGGCTGCCCGGGTAGCCCGGGAGGAGCCGCTGGCCCCACGTCTTGCCGCCGTCCTTCGACCAGTAGGCGCCGACCCAGTGCGCGCCGGAGGGCTGCGCGTAGTCATTGGCCGCCGCCACGATGTTGAGGGGGTTCGACGGGTTCACCTGCAGGTCGACCTCGTTGACCTGCTCGGGGCCGGGGCGCACCTCCTGGTTGCACTCGGGCATGCAGAGGACCTTGGGCAGGCCCGGGGGCAAGTTGGGCACCAGCGAATGGGGGACCGTGGGCTCGGACACAAGCGTGTACGTGGTGATCCCGCCGATGAGGAGGAGCGCGACCACGCCGGCGGCGATGAGGGGCGGCGATTCGACGAGCCGCCGGAAGGGCCGCTGCACGAGTTTCGTGAGGCGCTCCCGCAAAACCGGCAGGGACATCATCGGGCGCGCCGATTCGCGGCGCGGCTATAAAACCGCCCCAAGGTGTGCGCGCTCTGGCAAGGGGGAGGGCACGGTGGTCGAGGGGGGGCGGCTCCGGATTACCGCGCAAGTGGCGCTCACCTTCGACAGCGCGCGCACAGCCGCGGCGGTGGCCGGCGCAACGGCGGTGGACAACCCGCGGGAGGGCGTGCGGCAGCACCAGGAAGGGCGCACCGTGCGCTTCGAGGCGGACCCGGCCGCGCCGCGCTCCCTCCGGCAGACCCTGGACGACTGGCTCCGGTGCGCAACGGTGGCGGCCGAGGCAGCCCGGCGCGAGTAGCCGCCCCCGGCGCCCCAGTCTTTATCTCAACGTGAACGTCCCGAGGAAGCGCAAACCCCCCTATGACCGCCCGCCTTCCCACCCTGTGCGCGCCCCTCGACGACTTGCTCGGCGGCGGCGTCGAGCGCGGCACGGTCACGGAGTTCTTCGGCGAGGGCGGCTCGGGCAAGACCAACATTTGCCTCGTGCTTGCGCGGAACGTGGCGCGCTCCGGCAAGAAAGCCGTGCTGATCGACACGGAAGGCGTCTCGCTCGAGCGGCTCTTCCAGGTCTGCGGCGGGCATGCGGACAAGGCGGGTGCCGAGGCCGCCATGAAGCACATCTTCGTGTTTGAGGCCCGGGACCTCGACGAGGAGGAGGAGGCGGTCAACAAGGCGATCGCGCTTGCCGAGCAGCTCGAGGACGTCGACCTCATCGTGCTCGACTCCGCGACGGGCCACTACCGGCGCTATTTCGGCAGTGACGAGGAGGGCCGCGCGCGCCAGCGCCTCGGGCTGCTCGTGACAAGGCTCCTGCGCTGCGCGCGCACGCGGGCGATCCCGGTCGTCATCACGAACCAGGTGTACACGGACATCGAATCGGATTCCTTCGAGCCGCTCGGCGGCCACGCGCTCGGCCACACGTCGAAGGCGATCATCCGGCTCGACCGCCTGGCGCCGAACCGCCGGCGCGCAATCGTCGAGAAGCACCGGTCGATTGCCGAGGGCTCGGCGGCGGACTTCGCCCTCACGGCCGACGGGATTGGGTAGGGGGCCCTCCACGCCCCAAAGGCTAAAGGCCGCCCCCGCGCCATCGAGGGGCGGAGGGCCGCCGGTGAAGTGGGTCACGAGGCAAGACGCCAAGGTTGACCGCATCGCCTGCCCCTGGCTGATTTCCCGCTTCATCGACAAGGAGGCCGAGTTCCTCTTTGTTCCCTCCGAGGAGGTCGACAAGGTCGCGGCCCTTGAAGGCGCAACGCCCTTCGACACGAAGGGGGCGAAGCTCGGCCACCGGGGGCGCGAGTGCTCCTTCGACGCGATCGTCCACGACTACGGGGTCAAAGACCCCGCCGTGCTTGAGCTTGCCAAGATCGTGCGGGCGGCCGATGTCGCCTCCGAGCGAGCCGCCGCCCCCGAGGGCCCGGGCCTCGAGCTGCTTGCCCTAGGGTTCCGAGCGATCGCCAAGGACGACCACGAGAACCTGCGCCTGCAGCTGCCGGCCTACGATGCCCTCTACGCCGCGATCCAAGCCCGCCAGGCGAAGGGCCCCTGAAAGGGGGGGAGAGGCTTCCTCGGGTTCCTCACGCGCGACGGGTGGCTGATCCTCGCGAGCCGCGGGGCGCGGGGCCTCTCCTACGGCTTCGTCTCCGTCCTGCTTGCCGCCTACTTCCAGCTTGTCGGAGCCGACGAGGCGCTCACGGGCGTCCTCCTTGGGGTCGCGCTCCTTTCGGGCGCGGCCCTCAACATGGCCCTTTCGAAGTATGCCGACCGCTTCGGGCGCCGCCGGTTCCTCGCGCTCGCCGGGCTCCTGATGTTCGCCTCGGGGCTCGTGCTCGCCTTCACGCGGTCGCTCGAAGGCGCGTTTGCCGCCGCACTCCTGGGCGCACTCACCCCTACGGCGATGGAAGTCGGGCCCTTCCTGTCGCTCGAGCAAGCGATCCTGCCGCAAGCTTCCTCGGCGGACGGCCGCACGGACGCGTACGCGTGGTACAACCTCGTGGGCTCGTTCGCTGCGGCCGTCGGCGCGCTCCTCACGGGCCTTGCCGCCCTCTTTGCCACGTTGCTTGGCGGCGACCTTGTCGCAGGGATCCACGCGATGTTCCTTTGGTACGCGCTCACCGGCCTGCTCGCGGTCGCGCTCGCCCTCGCGCTCTCGCCGGCGGTCGAGGTCCAGGCGTCCCCCGGACCCTCCGAGGCGCCCACCCTTTCGCCGGAGAGCCGGCGCCAGGTTTCACGGTTGGCCGCCCTCTTCGCGCTCGATTCGTTTGCCGGCGGGATGATTATCCGCACCTTCACGGCCTACTGGTTCACCGTGCGGTTCGGCACGTCCCTCGAAACCCTGGGGCTCGTGTTCTTTGGGGCGAACACGCTCTCCGCGCTCTCCTACCTCGCCGCCGCGCGGCTCACCCGGCGTCTCGGGCTCGTCCGTACGATGGTCTTCACCCACATACCCTCCAATGTCCTGCTCGTAGCGATGGCGTTCGCCCCGGGCCTCGAAGTGGCCACGGCCCTCTTCCTCGGGCGGATGGCCATCGCGCAGATGGACGTCGCGCCGCGGCAGGAGTTCGTCGTGACGGTCGTCTCGAAGGCCGAGCGGACGGCGGCCGCCGGGCTCACGAACTCCGCGCGCAATCTCGCGCAGGCGGGCGGCCCCTTCGTGATCGGGCCGGTCGTTGCGCTTGCGACAATCGGCGGTCCCTTTGCGGCCGCCGGCCTCATGAAACTCGTCTACGATGTCGGCCTCCTGCTCACGTTTGGACCCGCGCGCCGGGCGAAACACGGCGCGTCCGACGGGGACACGTGAGGTCGCCGGCCGGCCGCTCCGACTCTTGATATACCTTGAGCGGTCTGCGAGAAAGCGTGACGGATGACTTCGGGCTGATGCTCCATGTGCGCAACGCCGATGATATCGCGCAGTATGTCCGCCACTGCACAATCCGCGGCGCCGCGTTTTGGGGCGTCGACTTCCCCGTGGAGACGAAAGCCATCCGGTACCCGCTGGTCATTTACCTCTACAACCCGTGGAAGAGCGGCACGGCCGGCGAAGGCGTGCAGGCGTACGGAACGGTGACGCGCGTGATGAGCGGCGCAAAGCCCGTGCAGGCCCCGAACCTCGACCTTGTCCCCACGCACCTTCGCCAAGAAAGCCACCGGACGTGGTTCCAATTCGACCAAATCCTGAACGTGAACCCGGCGGTGTCGCACACGGAGTTCTTCACATCGAAGCGGGAGCGGCTCGTCTCGGTGTCGAAGGATGCGCCCGTCATGCTGGGGCCGCCCTATCCGCTGAAGCGCCCCTAGCCCGGCGAAAGGCTTTCCGCCCGCTCGACCTTGGGGGGCCTCGTGGCTGCGCTCGGCTACCGGGACTTGCGCGTCGAGGCCTTTGTCCACGCGACGGAGTCGGCCGAGGCCGTCGAGAGGGCCATGCGCCTTTTTGCCCCCCGGGCGAAGTTCGAGAGGAAGGACCTCGGCGGCCACTTCGGCCAGCCGCTCGTCAAGCTCACGGCCGTCGAGCGGGACCCCGACACGGTGGCCGTCGCCATGGAGCAGGTCAAGGCGCAGGTCGGACGCGCGGTCGGCGCGAGGCTGGGGCGGCACCTCGATGAGGCGCTCACGCTCCACGTCCGGTTCGACAAGCAGGAGGCCTTTGAGGGCCGTATGCGGCTCGAGCGCTCGGCCCGAAGCGACGTCGTGAAGCTCGCGGTGCGCCTCCGGCTCCCTCGGCTGGCCCGCGAGGAGGCCTTGGCCCTGGTTGGCGAGGCGTTTCCCCGGCCCCCGGCCGGCGAGGAAGAGTGACCCTGGCGCGGGCAGCCACGCGTAAGAGCCTTATGCCCGCTCGGGTAATCCCGCGCCGCGCGTGCCTAGAGGGGGCTTGCCCCCGTGAGGTTACCGACGCGGCAGGGGGTCTCCGGATGGGGTTCTTCGGGAAGCTGTTCGGCAAGAAGAAGGACCAAGCGCCGCCTGCACCGGTCGCTCCGCCCGCGGCCCAGTGGCCGCCGCCCGCTCCGGCCCCGGCCGCACCTCCGGCGTACGTTGCGCCCCCGCCGGTCGCACCGCCGCAGCAGCCCGCTCCGCCTCCTCCTGCACCGGCGCCGCAGCCCGTGGCAGTCGCCGCCCCTCCGGCGCCACCCCCGCCGCCGAAGCCCTTGGCGCCGACTCCCCCCTTGGTGCCCGCGGCCTCGCCTCCAACCGCGCCCACCCCACAACCTGCGAAGGCTGAGTCCGCCGCCCCAGCCGCGCCCGCGGCCCCGGCCGCACCCTCAAAGGCCGCCGTGCCGTGGCTCACGGCCTCCGACATGGCGAAGAAGGTGCAGGCCGATGCCCCCAAGCCTTCGGCGATTCCGACCGCCGTCACGGGGAAGGTCGAGGTCAACCCCTCGTCGGAGTTTTTCCAGGGGTTCGTCAAGATCTCGGTCGAAATCAAGAACGGCATGAACATCCCCGCGGGGCGCACGCAAGTCGTCCTCGACTTCAACGAGGATGTGCTCCGCCTCCAGCGCATCGAGCCCGCGAACTACCGCGCAAGCGCCTCGCGCGTCCTCCTTGGCGACGTGAAGCCCGGCGCCACGGCGAAGCTCGTGTACTACCTGGACCCGCAGATCTGCACGGAGTCCATCGTCGACGGCGTCGTGCAGTTCCGCCTGCCTGACGGCAAGACCGACACGGTCGCGATGCGCCCGCTCAAGGCGGAGGTCGTCTGCCCCCTGTTCTTCACCAAGGAAGTCGCAAGTTCGGCGCTGCTCAAGCGGCTCGTCGAGTCGGAGCTCCAGGTGCGCGACTCGAAGATCTACCACCCGCGCGTGCCCCCCGGCACGAAATACGAGAAGATGTTTGAGCTTGCCAAGTCCGCCGTCCTTGCCCATGATGTGAAGGAGGTCCGCGAGTTCAAGTCCTACAACCCCTACTCCGCCGAGGTCTGGTTCTACGGCGAGACGAAGGTCAAGGGGTACAAGATCGTCATCCGCACCGCAGTCCGCGAGAAGGAGAACATCGTCGAGCTCTTCGCGGCCTCCTCGGAGGTCCGCGCGGTCACCGGGCTCCTTGCCGAGCTCAACCACCAGCTTGCGACGGACATGGAGACCCACATGCCGGGCGTCGAGCTCGAGCAGGTCCTCGACGAGACGCTCAAGATGAAGGTCCAGGCGCAGGCGCAGATCCACAAGCTTGCCGAGGACGTTGCCGCGGGCGAGAACGAGGCGTGAGTCCAAGTCCGGCGGCGCGAGCCTTAAGGGCAGGGCGGGCGTTGGCTTGCCCCTTGGCGCCTCGTTCAAGGGACCCAGGGGGCCTTGAGCCCTACATCCTCAGGCTGCAGCTCGAGCTTGGTCTTTCGCGGAGACAAGCCGAGGCCTGCGCGAAGGCGGGTTTCTGGAGCCACGCGGAGATCGCGGCTGCCGAGGACGAAGCCTTTCGGCAAGCGGTCGACCTGCCCGAGTCGCAGGCGGCCGAGGTGCTCGCGCTGGCTCGCGCGCCCGGCTCGAAGGCGACCCATGCGGGGCCGGCCCCCGAGCTTGCCAGGGAAAAACGCGCCGGGGATGTCGTCGCACACGCGGTCCGTCCGGTGCGAGAGCGGGCGGCCAGACTCGCCAAGCGCGTGGAAGGTGCGCCCCCGGCCCCGGCCGCCCGCAAGCCGGCCGACACGCCGGAGCGGCGCAAGAGGCGCGAGCAGGGTGACGCCCTGGAGGCCGAACTCGATGACGCGCTCACGAAGGATGTCTAGGGAGACGCGTCTCCAGGGCGCGTCACGACCGCGCCTTCGCCCTGCTGTCTTTCGCTGAGGAGGACGAGCCCCGCTTTCGTGACAAGCAGCGTGGTGCCCGCACGCCCCGGCGTCTCGGCCGCCCGGAACTCAAAGGTCGTGCACCACTCGTGGCCATCGGAGGTTTTGCGCCGCTCCCGAGCCTTCGCGAGGAGAATCTCCTCCGCGATGCGAGGGCGGAGCGCGGGCGGCTCCAACTCGATCACGAGCAGCCGGCGGCCATGGCCGACTTTGGTCTCTACCCCCCACAGCGCGGCCGCGTCGAGTGCCGTGGAAAACCCGCGGAAGGCCGAACCCTTGGGAAACGCCGTCTCGATCTTTTCGGGGACGCCGCCCGGCGGGATCAGGGTGCCAAACGCGCGCCCGCCAAAACAGCGGAAGGCCGCCGTCGTCACTTCGGAGGGCCGGTCCTTTGGGCGGACCTGCACATCGAGGGAGGCCGCCTCGTCGTCCTGCGTATGGTCTGCGTCGAGCGACCATGCGATCCCGGAGGCCCCCTGCCCCTCGCCCCGCGCGCGCAACGTGCGCCCCTTGGCCGTCGCCTCCACGACCCAGTCCTCGCGCGCGACAAGGCGGCCGCCCACCCGCGACTCGAAGACCCCGCGCATCGAAAGCCGCCACCCTGCCCCTGGGGTCACCGGATCCGTTCAAGTTCGAAGGCGCCGAGCTCGATCCCCTTCGGCGAGTGGCGGTAGCGAACCCACTGGTGGGGCTTGGTGCCGGGCACGCCCTGCACGCGAAGCGCGTGTCCCTCGCGTTCCTCTTGGCAGCGCACGACGCCCTGCATCATCCCCGCGAGCGACTCGATCTCGTCGGCGCTGTGGATTCCCGACTCGGCGACCCAGATCGCGCCGCCGGCCTGCCGCCGTACGGCCGCGACCATCTGCTGGACGAAGGTCCGCGCCACCGTGGGCTCGCCGAGGCGCCAGCTCTCCGTGAGGGGCAGGTACGCGAAGCGGAAGACCGGGTGGCCTTCCTTCTCGAGGGCCTTGAAGTGCGCGCCGATCGCTTCGCGGATCTTCGTGAAGTCGGCGGGCGACCCGACGTCGGCGATGTGCTCGCGCGGGACCTCCCCGCGGGCAGCCTTGCCGGAGCAGTCAACGAACCGCATGAGGGTCTTGACCTTGCCCTTGGCGGCCGCCGAGGTCATGAACGCGAGCTCCTCGACGACCTCCGCGGGGCTCTTCACCGTTGTGACGATGATTGCCGGCTCGCCGCGGACGAGGCCCGCCGCGATGAACCCGAGGGGGATCGCCTCCTTTCCGCAGAAAGCGGGGCCGACGACCAGGAGGCTCGAGCCCACGGGCAGCCCGCCGCCCATGAGGTCATCGAGGCGTGGGTTGCCAAGGGAGAAGCGGCCCGGCACGGCTTCCGCAGGGGGCGGGGGCGCCTGGGCCGCGCGAGCCTTTTCGCCGGCTGCAGGGGGACGCCCTCCGGTCTTTGCCGCCTCTGCGCGGCCAAAGGCGAGTTCGCTCTCGAGGGCGTTGGCCGCCTCCCGGGCAAAGTCCGGGTTCTTTTCGAAGTGGAAGATCGCCTCCTCGCGCTGCTTCAACCTCTGCGCCTCGGCGCCGAACCGCTCGCGCTCCTCGGCAAGGGCCCGCCGCTCGCCGGCCACCGCGCGCGCGCGCTCGGCGAGGAGCTTGTCCTGCTCCTCGATTCTCTTCGTCCTCTCGCTGAGGCGCGACTCCTCCGCCTTCAACGCCTGCGCGCGCGAGTTCGCGCTGGCTTCGCGCTCCGCGACCTTCGTGAAGGAGTCCTTGTAGCTTGACGAACGCTCGCCGGCTTCTGCAAGGGCCGAGTCGGCCTCGCGCTTCAACGCCTCCGCTTCGGCTTTTTCCTTCGCAAGCCGGGCGAGGGCGTCGCCGAGGCCCTTCTCGACCGTGTCGACCTCCGCGGCGCGGGTGGTGAGCGCGGCCTCGCGCTCGGCGAGCGCCTCGGCACCGCGCGCCACTTTCGCCCGTTCCGCCGCATGGGCCGAGCGCTCCCTCTCGAGGCCGGCTCGTTCGGCCGAGAGCTTCGCCTGGACCTGTTCGAGCGCGCGGACGCGCTCCGCGTCGACCTGGCTCGTCTGCGCCGAGAGCACGGCGCGCTGGGCCTCCATTTGGCTTTTCAGGTCTGCGGACTCTTGCTCCTTGGCGAGGGCCTCCCGGGCCTTTTCCTCGGCCCCCTGCAACGTGGCGCGCGCGGCCTCCCGCTCGCGCTTGGCATGGGAGAGTTGCTCGGCGACGGATTGCCTCTCGGCGTCGATCTTCCGGCGGAGAGCCTCGGCCTCGGCCTTTTGCTGAATGGCGGCCCTGCGGAGCTCGATGCTCTCGCGCTCCTGCGCCGCGCGCCGCTCGACGAGGGCCTTCAGTTCGTTTTCGCGCGCGGCAAGGGACGCGGCGACGCCTTCGCCCTGGGCGGCCTTGGTCTGCGCGCCGGCCTCCGCCTTGGCTGCCCGGTCGAAGAGCGCGGCAGCCTCGTCCTTCAGCCGCTGCGCCTGGAGCGCGTAGTCGTCCGCTTCGTGGCGGCGGGCCTCGACCTCCGCAGCGTCTTGCTCGAGCTCGGCCGCGCGCGAGGACGTGCGCGTGAGCGCGCCGTCAAGCTCCTTCTTCAGGGCGCGCAGGCGCGCGTACTCGCCGGCCACACGTTCGTCGGCGCCGCGGACGATCTCGCGCTCGGCGGCCGCCGTCGCGGTCATGGAGACGAGGAAGACGACGCCGGCCGCGAGGAAGAAGCCCCCGCTGATCATGTATTCCCACGCGGCGAGGGCGAGGGCGCTCGACGGGTAGACGATGTGGGCCGCCGAGAGCGCCGAGGGCGCAAGGGCCCAGAGCACGGCAAGGGCCTTTCGCATGCTCCAGCCGCTCCAGGTGAGCAAGAAGCCGAGCAGCCCGAGGGAGATGCCCATCATCCCGAGGGGCGCCGCGTAGAGCCCGACCGTCCGCCCGATGGACCCGACTTGGATCCCCACGGCCACGGCAAGGACGAGCGCGGAGAGCGAAAGGCCGGCAAGCGTTGCGATGTTGTGGTCCTCCTTGAGGTGGCCGCCGAGGAGCTGCCCGCGCTTTGTGATGAGCGCGGCGGCCGACACGCCAAGGCCGGCGACGGCCGGGCCAAGCGGGAGGAGAATCGAGAAGAGCGCGAGGAACCCGACGGGGTCGCCGATCGTGTGGTCCTGCCAGTAGAAGAGGGTCGCCAGCATGGCAAGGACAGCCCACGCAAGCCCGGCGGCCATCGCGCAGCGGCGCCCCAGGCTCACCTCAAGGAGCGCGGCTTTGCGCCGCGACGCGGCGTCCGGGTCGCGCTTGGCGCCCTGTGCGCGCGAGCGGGCGACGGCTCGGTCGACCTTTCGCGCCTTCGGCCCCGCCGTCCAACCCCCTCCCCAACAATTCGACCTGAAACCGCCCGCGGACGATATTTATACCCTCGCGGGCGCGTGTCATCGCCGATTTTTCGGTGGGAAGGGCGGGGCGCTACCAATCCTTATCCTCGCGCGCGGCCCTCCGCAGGCTCGTATGGCCTCGAAGCGGGGGGCTAAGGGTGGGCGCACGGGCGCACGGGCGCTCCCGGAAGTCCAGGACATCTCCGTTGAGCGCGGGATGTCCGCGGCCGACCTCGTCGAGCAGATGGGGCTTGGCGGCGGGTTCAGCGCCAAGCACCTCGCGGAGGCGGCCGACATCCTCCGCGGGATGCGCGCGGACGCCCAGAGCGTGAATTTCTTCTCCTTCCCTGCCGCAATCATGGCGACCGGGTGCCGCGGCGCCGTCCGCGCGCTGGTCGAGAACGGCTTTGTCCACGCGATTGTCACGACCTGCGGGACGCTCGACCACGACATCGCAAGGTCGTTTGCGCCCTACCACCACGGCGCCTTCACGATGGACGACCGCGAGCTCCTCAAGGCGGGCGTGCACCGTCTCGGCAACGTCCTCGTCCCGAAGGAGAGCTATGGCTCGCTGCTCGAGGCGCGGCTGAAGCCCTGGTTCGGGGAGCTCTTCGAAAAGGGACTGCGCGACTTCACCTCGCCCGAGCTCCTGCGCGCGCTCGGCCTCAAACTGCCCGCCTCGTCGCTGCTTGGCACGGCCGCGCGGCGCGGGGTGCCCATCTTCGTCCCCGGCCTCATGGACGGGGCCTTCGGGTGCCAGCTCTGGCTCTTTTGGCAGGACCACAAGTCGTTCAAGTGGGACCCGACGAGGGAGGAGCACGAACTCTCCGACATCGTCTTTTCGGCCAAACGCTCGGGCGCCCTGATGATCGGCGGCGGGATCTCGAAACACCACACGCTCTGGTGGAACCAGTTCAAGGGCGGACTCGACTACGGGGTCTTCATCACGACGGCCTCGCAGTACGACGGCTCGCTCTCCGGCGCAAGGCTCGAGGAAGCGATCTCGTGGGGCAAGCTGAAGCCGAAGGCGCGGTTCGCTACGGTCGACGGCGACGCGACGGTCCTCCTGCCGCTCCTTACGGCCGCTGTTCTCGACCGGTAAGCACCGGCTTCGGGCCCCTTGGATGCGGCAGGCCTGCCGCGACCGCGCGTGTCACTGGCCTGCCGGCGGCCACGAAGGCCACGACTTCCACCCCGCGTTTCGCGGCCGCTCGACTCGCGCGGGCAGGGGGGCGGTCGCGCGGCCGGCAAAGCCGCGGTTACGTAAGAACGAACGGCTAAATACGCTCGCGCCGGTCGCGCTTGGATGGCGGCTTGGCCGAGCGCGGACGCGCTCGTCGTCGAAGGCCTCTCGAAGTCCTTCAACGGCCTCAAGGCCGTTGACGGAGTCAACCTGCGCGTGAGGACCGGCGAAGTCTTCGGCTTCTTGGGGCCGAATGGCGCGGGCAAGACGACGACGATCAAGATGCTGCTCGGCATCGCGAAACCGGACGCGGGCTCCATCCTCATCGACGGCCGCGACCTCTCCAGGGAGCCCCACGAGATCAAGCGCCGGGTGGGGTTTCTGCCCGAGCGTGTCGCGTTCTACCCGAACCTCACCGCGAAGCAGACCGTCGCGTTCTATGCGCAGCTGAAGGGCCAGGCCGACGTGGACCTGGACGGATCCCTGAAGAAGGTCGGCCTCTTGGAATTTGCCGACAAGAAGGTCGGGACCTTTTCGAAGGGGATGGTCCAGCTGCTCGGCATCGCGCAGGCGCTCCTTGGCAAGCCCAGCATCCTGATCCTCGACGAGCCCTCCACGGGCCTTGACCCGAACTGGGCCCGCACGCTGAAGGACCTCGTCCTCGAGGCGAACCGCGCCGGGGCGACGGTCTTCTTTTCGTCGCACATCCTCTCGGAAGTCCAAGAGCTTGCCTCGCGGGTTGCGATCCTCAACCGCGGCAGGGTCGTCGCGCAGGACTCCGTCGCGAAACTCAGCCTCTCGACGAAGGTGAAGCCGCGCTTGCACTTGCTCATCTTCGAGAGGCGTGACGAGGCCGTGGCGATCCTGAAGGGCGTGCCCGGCGTCGAGGACGTGACGGTCGACAGGGAGATCATCGTCACCTGCGGAAACGAGGTGAAGGGGCTCGCGCTCAACGCGCTCATGGGTGCGGGGATCTCCGTCCAGAACTTCAGGACCGTCGACCCGTCGCTCGAGGACGTCTTCCTCCAGTTCACCGAAAGCTCAAGGGGGGCGGTCCGGTGAGCGAGGCAAACGGGCGCAGGCCTGATTGGAATCAGGTCCTTGCCGTGGCCGAGAAGGAGTTCTTCGACAACGTGCGCAGCAAGTGGATCGTCATCATCACGGTCCTCTTCGTTGTCCTCACGCTCCTCTTCTCGATTGTCGCGTCGCTCCAGGCGGGCCAAGGCGCGCGCTTCGGGGGCTTCCGCGCGACCGGGCTTGGCATGGTATCGATGGTCGGGATCCTCATCCCGATGCTGGCGCTCATGCTAAGCTACGCGACCATCGCGGGCGAGCGGGAGAACGGCTCCCTCCAATTGCTCCTCACCATGCCCGTCACCCGCCTCGAGATCGTGCTTGGAAAATTCGCAGGCCTCGGGGCGGTCCTCACCTTCGCCCTGCTCCTCGGCCTTGGGACCTCGGCCGCCGTCATTGTCGCTATGGCGGGCGCCGACGGGCTCGACGCCTTTTTCGTCTTTCTGGCAGGGGCGATCCTTATGGCCCTCGCGTTCCTCGCCGTTGGCATCTTTTTCTCGACGCTCGTCGCGCGCCGCAGCACCGCCCTCGGCCTTGCCGTCTTCCTTTGGTTCTTCTTCAACCTCATTTACGACACGGTCCTCGTAGGCGTTTTCTTCGCCACGGGCGGTTCGCTCGCCGGCGCGAGCGGGCCCGGGGGCGCGCTCACGTTCCATTTCCCGGACTGGTACTATGCGGCGCAGATGTTCAACCCCGGGGACGCCTTCGGGCTGCTCGCCGAGAGGGCGCTTGGCGGCTCGTCGGCTGTGGGGCTCACGGTGCCCATGCCGGGCTTTGTCACGGTCGGCGCCTGTTTCGGCTTGATCTCCCTTTGGGTCGCGGTGCCCCTCACCCTCGCGCACGTGCGCTTCAGCCGCGCGGACCTTTAGCCGGCGCGTGCGGCGCCCTTTAGAGCCCCTTCATCGCCTTGTCGACTTCGCTGTTGCCGGGGTTCAGCTTCTTGGCTTCCGCGAGCGCCTTCTTTGCCTCGTCGTTCTTGCCGATCGACTTCAGCGTGATCCCGAGGTTCAGCCACGCGAACTCGTTGTCCTTCTTGACCGCGATCGACTCGCGGTACGCCTTGGCGGCCTCGTCGAAGCGCTGGAGCTCGGCGAGCACATTGCCGAGGTTGAACTGCGCCTCGGGGTACTTGTCGTTGATCTTGACGGCCTTCTCAAACGCTTGGAGGGCCTCCTCCGCGCGCCCCGTGTGCTTGAGCGCCGCGCCGTAGTAGTTCCACGCCTCCGCGTAGGACTCGTTGGCTTCGATCGCCTTCTCGTAGCAGTCGAGCGCGTCCTCGAAACGCCGCAGCGAAGTGAGCGCGTTCCCCTTGTTCACCCACGCGTCGGCGAAGTCCGCCTTGATCTGGAGCGCCTTGTCGAAGGAATCGAGCGCCTCGCCGAGGCGCCCGAGCGCCTGGAGGGCAAAGCCCCGCGCGTTCCACGAGGTCTCGTGCCTCGCGTCGAGCTTGAGGGCCTGGTCGTACGAGGCGATGGCTTCCTTCAACTTGTTCCCCTTGGCAAGGGCCGCGCCGCGGTAGTAAAACGCGTCCCGGTTGTCGGGGTTCTTCTTGATCATGTCGTCGAAGAGCTTGATCGCCTCGTTGAACTTCCCGGCGGCGAGGAGCGCGTTGGCCTTCGACGACACCGCGCCGCCCGCATTCGGGTTGAGAGCAATCGCCTTGTCCAGCGCGGCGTCGGCCTCCCCCTGCCGGTTCAGCTTGGCAAGCGCCGACCCCTTGTTCTGCCAGGCCTCGTAGTCGTTCGGGTTTGCCCCAATCGCCTTGTCGGAGGCCTCGACGGCCTCTTTGTAGCGCTTGAGGCTGAAGAGCGCGCCCGCCTTTTTCTTCCAGGCGTCCGCGTTTTGCTGGTTGATGGCAATCGCCTTGTCATAGGCCCCCAGCGCCGCCGTGTGGTCGTTTTTGAGCGCGAGGAGCGAGCCCTTGTTCACCCACGCCTCGTCGGACTCGGGGTTGAGCTCGATCGCCTTCTCGAAGGCCTCCAGCGAGCCCTTCTGGTCGTTGAGGTCGTAGCGGTTGTAGCCGACCTGCATCCACCCCTCGAAGTAATCCGGCTTGGACTTCACGGCCCGCTCGAGCCAGTCCGTCGCGTCCTTCTTGCGCCCGAGCGTGCGCAGCGCGACACCCTTGTCGTAGGCCGGCTGGGGGTTCTCGGGGTCGAGCTGCATGAGGCGGTCGTAGCAGGCAAGGGCGTCTTGCAGGCGGCCCGCCTCGTTCAGCGCAATCGCCTTGTTCTGCCACGCAAGGATGTACTCCGCGTTGATCCCGATGGCTTTGTCGAACGACTGGACCGCCTCGTCAACCTTCCCCTGGCCGAAGAGCGCGTTGCCGCGGTAGGTCCAGGCGAGCTCGAGGTCGGGCTTCACCGCCACGGCCTTCGAGAGGGCGGTGACCGCCTCGTCGAACCGCTGGAGCTGGTAGAGGAGGATCCCTTTGTTGCTCCACGCCTCGTAGTCGTTCGGGTCGATCGCGTTGACCTTGTCGTAGCAGGCCACCGCGTCGTCGTATTGGCCGATTTGGTAGAGGGCGAACCCTTTCTGCGACCAGGCGGCAGCCTGGTTCGGCTTGATCTCAAGGGACTTCGTGTACGCCTCGGCCGACTCCTCGAAGCGCCCGGCGTTTCGCAGAGAGAGGCCGCGGGCCGCCCACGCTTCCGCGAAGTCCTTCTTGAGCCCCAGCGCCTTGTCGAGCGACGCGATCGCGTCGTCCTGGCGTCCCAGGAGGTCGAGCGCTGTGCCGCGGCGGAACCACGCCTCGCTGTCCCTCGGCTCGATCGCGAGGGCCGCATCGAAGGAGGTGACGGCTTCCTCGAACTGGTCGAGTTCGGCAAGCAGCCGGCCCTTCGCCCGGTAGGCCTCCGCGTGCTTGGGGTCGAACTCCGTGGCCTTGGCGAAGGCGTCGAGCGCGTGGGCTTTGTCGCCCTGTGCCTGCAGCGCGAGCCCGAGGTAGAACCAGGCGTCGGCGTGGCGCGGCTCGATGCGCAGGGCCTCGCCCTGCGCCATCACGCAGTCGGCGTACCCGTTCTTGCGGTAGTGCGCGCGCCCCAGTTCGAAGAAGGCCTTGGCCTCCTGCGGCGCGAGCTTCGTGACGGCCGTCCATGCCGGCACCGCCTCGTCCCACCGCTCGAGGTTTGTGAGGGCACCCGCGCGGACGCGCTGGGCCTCGACGCTGCCGCCCTTGAGTTCGAGGGCCTTGCCGGCGGCTTCGGCCGCTTCCTTCCAGGCCTTGAGCTCGCGCAGCGCGAGGGCTTCGTTCAGCCACGCGTCGAAGAGTTTCGGGTCGGCGGCCCGCGCCGCGCGCGCCGCATCGCGTGCGCCCTCGAACGACTTGGCCTCGAGGAGCAGGGCCGCCTTGAGCGCGAAGGCTTCCGCGCGCTTCTCGACAGAAAGCGCGCGTTCGAGGGTCTTGAGCGCCCCCTCGCGGTCGCCCATCTCGACACGCGCGCGGGCCGCCCGGATAATCGAGTCCACGTCCCGCCTGTCGAGCGAGGAGGCGCGGTCAAACGCCTCAGCGGCCGCCGGGAAGTCCTTGAGTTCGAAGAGCGCGCGGCCGAGCGCGCGGTGCGCCTCG
>JBGPNV010000013.1:0-21895 GCA_041487695.1 Thermoplasmata archaeon
CGAGGGCTTCGAGAGTGAGGCCGCTGCCAGAAAGCTTTACGACCATGGTCGAAACCGCCGGGTCAAGCCCGCATCCGCGCTGGCTCCTATAAGCCTTGGAGGGCGCAAGGGGGGGGGGGCCCCGCGCGCCCTAGGCCCGCGCGAAGGTGGCCTTCACCCACTTGCCGTCGATGAGGGCAAACAGCAGCACGGTAAGCAAGGCCATCCCCGCCACCATGATCGCGATCCAGGACATCGCGAGCGCCGGGAAGAGGTCGTACCCGAGCGAAAGAAACGCGACGGCAAGCAGCGGCGGCACCGTGACCAGGGCGAAACGTGCGACCACGGGCCCGTTGAGCAGGTAGGTGTTTGTCCGCAACCCCGTGAGGTAGGCCGTAGCGACCGCAGTGTAGGCGGAGGTCGAGAGCGCAACAGGCAGCGCAAGGAAGAGCTTCCAAACCTCTTGGTTGATGAAGGCCATGAGGATGACGAAGAACACCGTAATCCCGGCCGTCACGAGGAAGAAGATGATGAGCTTCGCCTTGATGAGCCGCGGCACCGTGATCGGGAGCGTGTCGTAGTACTCCGTGATGTCGATGTGGTTCAGCCACGAGTAGATCATGACGCCGAAGAATCCGACATTGCCGGCGTAGAACACCGTGTCGAACTTGAGCGCGATGCCGAGCGTGTTGTTGAGGAACCAAATCGAGAGCGAGAGGAAGACGAGCGGCACGGCAAAGGAGAAGGCCATCTTGGTGAGCGCGTGGGACCGCTCGAGGTCGATCCACTCCTTGGCAAGCAGGGGGGCGTAGCCGCCGAAGCGCGCGAAACGGCGCTGGCGCTCGAGGAAGTTTTCCTTGAATTCGGACTCCGTAGACTCGAAGGTCTCCTCGACGAGGACCGTGGCGCCCCACGAGAGGACGAAAACGACGACGACCGTCACGACGAGGGCGAGGAGGTCCTTGGAAAGCTGGAACTGGATGGAGGGGATGAGCCAGCCGACCGGCAGGTACGGCGTGAAGCTGGAGAGAGCGAGCAGCCCGATGAAGCCGAGTGCGAGGGCGCTGAAGAGGCGGCGCGAGCGCAGGTAAATGGCGGAGAAAGCGTAGGCGAGAGCGAGCCCCAGGGAGAACGTGAGGACCACGGAGAGCCAGAGGGTGAGGACCGAGGCGTAGGTGTAGCCGGAGAAGGGTTTGGCAAGGGCAAGCCCGACGGCGATCGGCGTGAGTGTGAAGAGGAAGTAGTAGCCGGCGTCCTTGAGGTAGAAGGCGGAGGTCGTCGTCTTGAAGCGGATGGGGAGGGTGGAGGGCGCGGCGATGAGGAAGTTCACGTTGCCGAAGCGCCGGTCGACGAGTTCCTTACCGAGGAACGCGAAGGCTCCGGTGGAGAGCCCATAGAGCAGCATCGAGAAGTGGAGGGTGATGAGGAGCTGCGGCAGCGGCGTCGTGGCGATGAGCTCCTCGTAGAAGTAGCCCGCCGCGAACGCGAAGAGGGCGAGGAGGATCGGGAACTCGTAGAAGGAGAGCTTCGAGGTGAAGTTGCTTTGGAAGCGGGACTCCTCGCGGACCATGAGGCCGATGAGGTTCAGGAACTCGCGCGTTTTGCCCGTAGCTTGGCCCCCCTCTCCTCGATGATATTGAGGAAGGTGTCGGCAAGGTCGTGGCCGTTCGTGCGGAAGGAGGCGATCGGCCCCTGCGCAAGGACCTCGCCGCGGTCCATGATGAGGGCGTCCGTGCAGACCTTGTCGGCGACCTCGAGGATGTGGGAGCACATGAAGATCGAGCCGCCGGCCTTCACGTAGTCGGCGAGGAAGTCGCGCACACGCCGCTGGTAGATGGGGTCGAGGTTGATGAACGGCTCATCGAGGAAAAGGAGGGGCGGCCGGTGGATGAAGGCCGAAGCCAGCATGATCTTCTGGCGCGTGCCTTTGGACATGTCTTTGCAAAGCGTGTCCTGCTTGTCGGCCATGTCGAAGTAGTCGAGCCACTTCTGGATGCGGGTGCCGCCGTCTTGCAGCCCGCGCAGCCGGCAGACGAATTCGAGGTATTCGAGGCCGGTGAGGAACGAGGGCGGGGACTCGGACTCGGGGACGATGCCGACGTTGCGCTTGAGGGGGACCGTGTCCGTTCCAGGCGCGTAGCCGAGGACCTTGGCTCCACCCGAGGTGGGCTCGAGCTGTCCGGTGAGGATTCGAAGGAGGGTAGATTTTCCGGCGCCGTTTGGCCCGAAGCACCCGAAGAAAGCGCCGCGCGGGACCCGGAACGAGACGTTCGTGAGCGCCTGCGTGCCCGTGTAGGCCTTCGAGAGGCCTTCGACGGCAATGATGGGGTCAGGGACCGTGGCGGCCACTTCGGCGAGGCTCACGTAGCGGGCCAGACCGAGCCCTCAAGATAAGGGTTGGCTCCGCGAGTTTCCCCCGCGGAAATCGTGAGGGCTCACGATGGGGGCGAGCCGGCGGGTGGCGCGGCGCCGGGGGTCTCCTCGGGGAGGCTACCCAGGCGCGCGAGGATTTCCGCGTCGCTCGCGGTCGGCCGGCGCCTCCACGAGATGAAGGAGACGAGGGTCGCGAGCGCGCCGATCGCGACGACGACGAGCGGCAGGACGCCGACCACGTCGATCGCCGCGCCGATACCTGGTGGGTTGGCGGAGCTTGGGTGCGAGGCGAACAGCGCAGTCGCGGCAAGACCGACCGCCGTTACGACGGCAGACAAGCCGAGCGCGAGCGCGATGCGCGTCCGCTCCGGGTCGAGGATGCGCTCGCCCTTTGTCGTTAGGCGGTAGTAGATCCACTTTCGCTCGGCGTCTTCGCGGAGCACGAGCCCGGCCTCCTGGAGAAGTTCGAGGTGCTTCATGACGCCGGGCTTGGAGATCTGCAGGCGCTCGGCGAGGTCCGTGAGCGTCATCTGGTGCTCCGAGAGCGCCTTCAGGATTGCGATGCGTGTCTCGGAGGCGAGGGCCCGGAAGCTCGCTTGGTCGAGCGTGACGCGCGGTTCGAACATCGACATGGGGTTTGCCTCCTGACTTACCCGAATAGGGCTGGTGTTTCACTCATAAGGGTATGCCCGTAGTTAACCTGTCGACTGGGAAATTCTAGTGGTCTGGCCAAGGTCTTCAGAGGACAACCACGCCCTCGCCATCGATCTTCGCGTGGAAGGCCTTGCCGCCGGCCTTTTCGATGGCGCCAAAGCACGCCGTGGCGTCCCGTGCAAGGGCGATCATGGAGCCCCCGCCGCCCGCGCCAGTGAGCTTCGCGCCAAGGGCGTGGGGGCCGGCTGCGGCGACGAGCGTGTCGAGCTCGGGCGAGGAGACACCGAGGGCCACGAGGTGGCCCTGGTTCTCGTCCATGAGCTGCCCGAGGCGCACGAGGTCATGGCGGGCAAGCGCGCCGCGCCCCTCTTCGACGATCGCCCCGATCCGGCCAATCCGGGCGCGGGCGCTTGAGTCGGCCTCGCACCTGCGGCGGACGCGTTCGATAAGTTCGGCGGTGTTCCCCTTCTTGCCTGTGTAGCCGATCACGAAGTCCATCGGGCCAAACTCGAGGTCGTGCACGCACCACCGGTTCTCGCCTTTCTCGATCGTCCAAAGGAGGCGCTCGTGCTCCTCCCTCGCGATGTACACGGCGCGGCCGTGGCTTGCCGTTGAAGTGTCCGTGGGCGACGCGCGCCCTTGGACGGCAAACTCGACCTCAAAGGCGGTCCGCGCGACGTCCTCTTGGGAGAGCCGCCCGCGCATCGCCCTAAGCGCCGCGACCGTCGAGACCGTGAGCGCCGCGCTCGACCCGAGCCCCGAGGAGGAGGGCACGGACGAAGAGGTCGTGATCTCGAGAGGCCCGCGGCCGCCCCACGCCTGGCGGACGGCCTCCTGAAAATACGCGTGGTGCTTGCGGTCGATCGGCCGGCCGTCGACGCGGGTCTCCTCGCCCTTCGCGACGCGGACCCGCGTCTCGAAGTGGAGGGTGAGGGCCACCGCGATCGCGCCCTCGCCGAAGACGACGGCGTGCTCGCCGAAGAGGATCGCCTTGCCTGGCGCGCGTGCCGCGGCCTCTGTCACCACGGGCCCAGAAAGCGGCCTCTTTGCCCCATGTAGTTTCGCGCGAGGGGGAAAGACCCAGCGTGCCAGACTCAGAGCAACTGATCCCGCATTCAAAAACGGTTAAATACGCTGGCGGCAGTCAAATGCCTCCTAAACTTAAGCGCCAGCCTGGCGAGAGACCTACAGGGGGGGCCCCTTCAACGGTGGATTACGAGTACGCCAGACGCCGGTATCAGTGGTCCAAGCGGTTCAACTGGATCGCTCTGGGCGCATGCGCGGCCCTCGGCGCCGGTGCCCTGTATTGGGGCATCCAGCGGTACCAGGACTGGCAATGGTTGAACGAGCACTTCTCGGGCGCGAGCACATCGACGCGCTGGTCGTCCAACACGATCTCGAATTACTTGACGACCTCCCTTTTCGCGCTCGTGACCGGCGCGCTGGGGATCATCACGTTCCTCATTGGCTTCCTCTTCGTGCGCAAGGCGCTCGACGAGGACAAGATCGACGATGTGAAGCGGTGGTCCTTGATCGCGGGCGTGACGGGGATCCTGCCCGGCGCGGTCTTCGCCGGTCTGCTCGAGCTCTTCATCTGGCGCGCCCACGCGGCGGAGAATTTCACGGTGTTTGGGCTGCTTGGCCAGGCGCCGGAGCCGGTCGCGGCGACGACGGAGCCCGTCTACAACCCCGCGGCGACAAAGGCTGCCGATGAAGCCAAGCGCAAGTCCGAGTACATGGCGCTCTTCGGGGCACAGCAGGCGACGCCCTCGTATGCGCCCGACTACGGCTATCAGCCGGCGCCGGACTACACGCAGGCGCCGGCCCCAGCTGCGGCGGTGGACTACGGGTACGCGCCGGCCGCGGCGCAGGGGGCGGCGGTCGCGGCGGCCCCGGCCGCGGACGTGGGGACGCAGTACGCCGCGCAGCCCTCCGGTGCGCCGATCTGCACGTGCGGGCGCCCGATGGAGTTCGTGCCGGAGTACAACCGCTACTACTGCTATACGGATGACAAGTACGAGGGCGAAGCCTGAACGAAACGGGTGCCCTGCGGGGCTATGAGCAGCCTCCCGGGACGCAAGCGCTCGGAGCGGTCGTCTGGGCGCCTCCTCCATTCATCGCCGAGCGCATGGAGGAATTCCGGCAGCGCGCGATGCGGCTGGCTTTGAACCTGGTACTCGGCGCGGTCGCCGTGACTGCCGGTGGCGTCCTCCTCGTCGGCGCGGGCCTTGAGGTCGGCTGGGCGATTGGAGCCGCGGGGTTCCTGCTCATGCTCGCCGCCGTGTGGCCTTGGACAAGGGCGCGAGGTGCGGCGCTTGTCTGGTTTGGCGTCCTCGAACGCGGCGTGATCATGCCCGCGTCGTTTACGAACGTCCCGGGGCTTGCCAGCCTCGGCCCCCCGTGCGTGCTGCCCCGTTCGCAGATCCAATACGCGAAGCAGCTCCGCGACCCGGCTGGACGCGCGGTCATGGTGATGACGGGCGAGGGGATGGGCGGTGTCGTGGCCTCCCGCGTGGGGCCGGTGGAGCTCTCGACCGGGGAGCAGGAGAAGGTCCTCGACGAGTTCACGGAGGCGCTGCGGGGGCTCGGGATCCGATTCAAGGCGGAGACGATCGCGCAGGGCGTCAGCGAGGAACCGGCGGAGCCGGAGGCCCGAGGTTGACCGGCTCGCAGAATGCCTACATGCTTGCGCCGGATCCTCAATGGGGGGCGAAGCTCGCGGGGCCGGAGGAACGCCACTTAGCGAAGTTCGATAGGTGGCGCTCTCGACCTCGTGACCGCCGTGCAATTCGATGCAAATTCTCTGACCTTGCGGTACGGCGACGCTAATGATCTGAAGCGAAGCTGGGCTGACGTCGAGCTCTGCCGGTGCTCACCCTCTGAAGGCTCGGTATGGCTAAAATTCCAAGACGAGGCCCGCTTGCGCCCATGCAAGGTGCCCCCGGCCGCCGCTGAAGCGATGAGGCGGGCGTTCCTGTCGACGCTCACTTCCACCAAACGCGTCTTCCCGGAACCGCCCGTGGTCGTTCCCTAGGGCGTCGTCTTCGCTCTGTCGTCCAAGTCCGACCGCCGTCGGCTAAATAAGTGCGATCCGCGCTGGCCTCTTCAATGCCCGTAAAAATCGACGTCGTCGACAACGGCGGCCAATGGACGCACCGCGAGTGGCGCGTGCTTCGGGACCTCGGCGCGACGACGAAGATCATCGCGAACACGACGGAGCCGAAGAGGGTCGACGCGGACGCGCTCGTGCTCTCGGGCGGCGCCCCATCGATCGGCACGGAGATTGAGAAGCTCGGCAACTGTGGGCGGTACCTGGACGACCTCGATATCCCCGTCTACGGGATCTGCGTGGGCGCCCAGTACCTGGCGGTCCACTTCGGGGGCAAAGCCCACGCGGCGACCAAGGGCGGCGAGTTCGGGAAGGCGCACCTCATCGTCGACAAGCCGGGCGGGATCTTCAAAGGGCTACCGAAGGAGTTTGTCGTTTGGCAGTCGCACAACGACGAGATCCACGAGCTCCCCTCCGTGTTCGAGTCGCTCGCGCACAGTGAGCACTGCACGCACCAGGCTATAGCACACAAGAAGCGCCCGCTCTTCGGCACCCAATTCCACCCGGAAGTCGAGCACACGGAGCATGGGTACGACATCTTTGAGAATTTCATCCACATCGTCGAGGAGTGGAAGAAGCGATAGTACCCATTTCACTACATTATGCTGGAATGAATCAAGGGCTACTTTACCGCCATGTGTATCGCGACGCCGCCGAAGAGCAACTGGGCCTGTTCGACCCGTGAAAACCCGCCCGCGCGGATCTCCCGGGCGACCTCGGCGGGCTGCGGCCACCTGTCGATGCTCTCGGCAAGGTACTGGAACGATTCGTGCTGGCGCGAGAAGAGGCTCGCAAGCCTCGGCATCCCCTCCCGGAAATAGAAGAGGTAGGCCTCGCGCACCATCGGGTTCTCGGGCTTGGCAAGTTCGAGTTGGAGGAAACGCCCGCCGGACTTCAGCACGCGCGCAATTTCAAGGTAGGCCGCCCTGCGGTCGCCGACGTTGCGCATCACGAAGGACGAGACGACGGTGTCGAAAATGCCGTCCGCGAAGGGAAGGCGCTCGCCGTCGCCTTGGGCGAGCGCTACGCGAGCCTCCACCTTTGCGCGCGCGAGGCGTGAGCGCGCGCCTTGCAGCATCGTGCGCGTGAGGTCGAAGCTCGTGACGTGCGCCTGCGGGTCGCCCCTGAGGACCGCCTCCGTGAGGTCGCCGGTCCCGCAGCCGAAGTCCAGGCAGCGGCCGGCCGGCAGCGCCCGCCGCACGAGCTCGCGCCGCCACCCTTGCGCAAGCCCGAAGGTGATGACCGCGTTCACCCGGTCGTACTCGGGGGCAAGCTCGCTGAACATCTTCGCGACCGGCGCGTCGCGTGTGCTCGTCCCGAGGGTCGGGGTCGACCGTGCGCGCGCCATCCTCATGTCTCCCTCTCGAAGAATGCCTGGATCGTGCGTCCGAGGTCCTCCGCATCCTCGAGGGCGCGGGGCGAAAAGTCGGGGGGGAGGAGCCGCTGGTAGCGCGCCTGCTCAAGGCGCTCGTCCATGAGGACGACAACGCCCCGGTCTTCCTCGCGGCGGATCAGGCGGCCCGACGCCTGGAGGACGCGCGTGATTGCGGGGTTGAGGTAAGCGTAGGTCTCGCCCTTCCCCTCGCCGGCCTTGCGCTCGAAGTAGTCGATGAGGACGTCGACCTCCTTCGAGGGCGGCGCGAGCGGCAGCCCGACGACCACTACGGCCTGCAGGATCCCGTCGTAGAAGTCCACGCCCTCGGAGAAGGAACCGCCCATCACGCCGAGGAGAAGGGCGCCGCCGCGCGCCCCCGCGCGTTTGAGCTCTTGGACGATGCGGTCCTTCTCGCCCTTGGTCATCTCGCGCCTTTCGACGATCACTTGGGACTTGAGGCGCGAAGGCAGCCGGTCCCCGATGTCGTCGCGCAGCTTGTAGGAGGGGAAAAAGACGGCGACGTTGCCGGGCGTGGCGCGCGCCGTGGACTCGATGCCCGCCGCGATCTTGGAGAACATCGCTTCGCCGCGGTCCTTGTAGCGTGTGGAGACGCCGCGGAGCAGGAGGACGGGGCGCCTTGAGGAGAGGAACGGTGAAGGGTAGGACTCGAGCATCCGGCGCTCCTGCGGGATGCCGAGCAGGTCGGCGGAGAGCGACATCGGGTAGAGCGTGCCCGACATGAGGACGGCCGCGTGCATCTCGGCAAAGAGCGGGCCGGCGACCACCGCGGGGTCTAAAAGCGCGATCGACAGCGCGGGGAAGTCGCGCTTTTCGATGAGGCGGAGCGTGTCCTTCTCCGGCTGCGTCCAGGCGCGCAGGAAGAGCGCGACCTCGAGGGTCGCCGACCGCCCTTCGACCTCCGCGACGATCTTGCGCGAGGCCGAGAGGAGCTCGCCAACGAACTGGTCGTAGCTCTTGGGGACAAGCGCGGTTGAAAGGACCTTGAGGAGAGGGTCGGTGACCTCGGCGGCCGACACCTTCTCCTCCTTCCTGTCTTCGACGCGCGAGAGGAGCTCTTCAAAGATCTTGGAAAGCTGGCGGACGCCGAAGGCGAGTTCGGCAGATTTTCCGTCGAGTTCGCCGGCCGACTCGGCGAGCAGCGCGTGGTTCACGCGGCCGCCGGAGGCGTCCCGGATGCGCCCGGGGAGGTTGTGCGCCTCGTCGACGATGACGATCAGGTCGCCCAGGGAAAGCCCGATGCGGTCGAGTGTGCCATTGCCCGCGTCGAAGACGGTGTTGTAGTCGCACACGAGGACCTCGGTCTCGCGCGAGGCCTCGACCGCGACCTTGTAGGGGCAGCAGCCCGCCCGCGCGGAGGTTTTGACCGACTCATCGACGCCGAGGATCGCGTTGCCAAGCTCGGCCACGGCGCGCTCCGTGGGTTTCAGGAAATACTTGCAGCGGCGGGTTTCGGTGAGGTGCGCGCACCACTCGTAGAAAGAGCCCGAGTGCTCGGGGCGTTCGGGCCGCGGGCACATGGACTGCTTCGAGGTGAGGTCGATGACGCGGACTGCCTCGCCCGTCGCGCGGGCGATGTCGCGCAGCGTGCGGACCGCGACCTGGTGCTGGGTCTGTCGGCTCGTCAGGAAGAAGACGGCTTTGTGGGTCGCGCGCGCCGACTCGATCGCGGCGGCAAGGACCGCGGCAGTCTTGCCGATCCCCGTCGGCGCGTGGGCGACAAGCACCTTGCGGGCTTCGAGGGCCGCGCGGACGTCCCGGAGGAGCCCGCGTTGGCCGTCGCGGAGTTTCTCGTAGGGGAAGAGGGGAAAGTCCGCCCGGTCGCGCTCGGGGTTGGCGCCCACCATGTTGCCCGTCTCCCGGGCATCCCTGAGGCGCCCGCCGCCGAGGATGTCGGTCTTCAGGTCGCCTTGCCATACACGGCCGAGCGCGGCAGGCGGCACATGGACGACAGTGAGGTCGCCGCCTTTGAGGTCCGGTCTTGACAGAGCGAGGACCTTGCGCACGGCGTCAAGGGACGACTGGGGAATCCCTTCCGTTTCCGTCACGACAATGGTCGCGGCTGGCCCACCCCTCGGGGGAACGGCCCGCAGGACTTGCGAAGCGGCAAGCTCGCCGCGCACATAGAGGCGCCGCGCATCGACCCCCGCGCGCTGCCACACGACCTCGGCCTCGTGGCCGGTGCCGCCGGGCTCCGTCCGGGGCTCGTAGCCCAGCGCGCGTCCGAGTTCGGAAAGGGCCCTTGCAAAGTGCGCCGCCTGCGGCGCGTTGCGCTCGCGCGAAACCTGGGAGCAGGCCCCCGCCACAAGCTCGCCTTCCGACACAGGCGATGGCGGGAGGAGCGAGGCGGCCATCGGCCGTCCGTAGCCCGGTTGCCAGATAAAGGGGTAATTGGGGGAGGTGAGCGAAAGCAGTCCATGGATCGGGACGGAGCCTTTATCGGGCCCGTCCTTGTGCACAAAAAGCAGAGGCTGGAAGCGTTGGGGAAGGCGAGGAAGGGCGCCGCGTTGCTGGCCCTGGCCCTGCTCGCGCTTTCTGCCGTGCCGGCCCCGGCCGCGGCCGTGGGCACCTCGATCCAGCTCTCCGTCACGCCGCCGAACGTGACCGGAAAGCCCGGCATCGGCGCGAGCGGCCCGGCGAATTTTTCCGGGTTCGTCGAGCTCTTCTCGAACCCGATTGGCCAGGTCACCATCGCCATCGCGATTGACTCCCAGCTTGGGTGGTCCGTGTCCCCGGCTTCGTTCAGCTGGCGCACCGCGACGCCCAAGCGTTTCGACTTCAATTTCACCGTGGATGTACCGGCGAACGCCTCGGCCGACCTCACCGACACCGCCACGGTCACCGCGACGGCCCGCACGGGCGGCATCACGACGGCGACGGAGACCGCAAGCGTGTACGTGACCTCGGGCGGCTACTACGCGGCCGAGGCGCGCCGGCTCACGCCCTCCGTCGTCATGGAAGTGGGCAAGCAATACGTGATCGAATACGACCTGAGGAACACCGGCAATGCGCGGGCCTCCTTTACCTATGCCTGGGCCGATAAGGCGGTGAACGACAAAGTCCGCGCCGAGATGCTGTTGCCGCAGGGCGTGGCGCTCGCGGGCTTTGGAAACGAGACGATCCAATTCTTCGTGACCCCGGGCACGACGACGCCAGGCGGCAAGTTCCAGGTGCCCGTGCGCGTGGAGCTGCGCGACCGGCCGGGCGCGCTGCAGGCGGTCGTGAACCTCTCGATCGAGATGGAGTTCACGAACGCGCCGATTTTCCAGGGGCTCTTGCCAAACTGGGACTTTAGGGCGCCCTACACGTTCCTCGGCTGGACGGTCATCGTGCTCGGGATCTGGTTCACGCTCCACCTCCTTGTCGCACTCCTTGGAGGCACCCGCAACAAGGTCGCGCACCCCTCGGAGTTTGTCGGTGCGCTCAAGCGCCACCTGCGGCGCGACCCGCTCGTGCGGGGGGCTGGGGCCCTGCGGGACAAGGTGCGTCGTCGCCCCAAGGCCGCGGCCAAGAGGCCCGACGAAGTCCGCGGGCGCGCGGCCGCTGCCGGACGCCCGCCGAGATAAGGCCGCAGGGGTCAGGGGCCCCACAGGACCTTGGCGCCGACCACTGTCGCTTCGACCTCGATCAATTCGATGGCGTCGGGGCCATCGAAGGGGCTCTCCGATAGCACCACGACATCGGCAAGCTTGCCTTCCTCGAGCGTCCCGCGGGAGGCCTCCTCCCGCAGCGCGAAGGCCGCGTCGCGCGTGTAGGCCGCAAGCGCCTCGGCAACCCGGAGGCGCTGGCACGCGTACGGGGCATTCACGGCGCTGTGGATCCCATAGAGGGGTCCGAAGGGCATGTTGTCCGAGCCGAAGGCCACCGTGAGCCCTCCATCGACCATCGAGCGGAAGGGGTTGTCGCGGCCCTGCCAGTGGTTGCCGATCCGCTGGTCATAGAGGCGGCCCTTGGCCGACCAGTTCCCGACAAAATTCGGCTGGACGGAGGCGACAAGCCCCAGCCTTTTCATGCGGCGCACCCCTTCGCGGTCGACAAGCTCGCAGTGCTCGATGCGGTGGCGCTCGCGCCTGAAGGTCGCGGGCGAAACGCCCCGCGCCGACTCCTCGAAAGCCGAGAGTACCTCCGCAACGCCGCGGTCGCCGATTGCGTGGACGGCGACCTGGAGCCCGAGTGCGCGGGCCCGTCCGACCGTGCGCGCCATCTCGCTGCGTGTGAGGTTCATCCTGCCGCGGTTGCTGGGGTCGTCGCGGTAGGGCGCACGCATCGCGGCGGTCCTCGAACCGATGGACCCGTCTCCGTACATCTTCACGCCGAGGACTTTGAGCCACTCGTCGCCGAGCCCCGCGGCAAGGCCGGCCGTCTCGAGCGCCTCCAGGTGGCGCGTCCAAACGGAGCAGGCAACCCGGACGCCGAGTGGCCCGAGGCGGCGGCGCGCGGCAAGGGCCTTGAGGTCTTGGGGGTCGACAAAGTCGCAAACCGTGGTGACGCCGAGCCGTTGCGCCACTCGCTCCATGCGCGGCAGGGCACGGCGGTAGAGGTCGGGCGGGTCGGGGATGCGGTCGAGGGTCTCTTCGTAAGCGGCCTCGCGGAGCACACCCGTGGCTTTACCCCTCGCGTCGCGGTCGACCCCCGAAGAGGTGAGCGGGAGCTTGAGCCGCTTCCAGCCGAGCGTGTTGACCACGCACGAGTGGCCGTCGACCCGCGAGGCCTTGATGGGGTGTCTCTCCGTCGCGCGGTCGAGGTCGTGGCGGGTCGGGAAGGTGTGGTCCACCCAAAGCGAGTCGTCCCACCCGCGCCCGAGGACCCACTCGCCCGGGGCCGTCTTCGTCGCCCGCTTGGCCATCCGGCGGACGACCTCCTCGCGGGAGCGCGCCCCGTGCAGGTCGACCCGCGTAATCCCGAGCGCGCGCTTCGTGAAGTGCGTGTGGCAGTCGATGAAACCCGGGAGCGCGAAGCGACCGCGAAGGTCGACGACCCGCGTGCGCGACCGGCGCAAGCGCAGCACTTCGCGGTCGCTGCCGAGCGCCATGACCCGCCCGTGGGCCGCCGCAAGGCCCTCCACGACGCTCCCCCGGCCGTCCATCGTGTGGATCTCACCCGAACGCAGGATGAGGTCGGCGCCATCGCCTTGCATGGGATACTCGCCCTTGGCAAACGCGCGCGGCGGCTTGGCTTTTCGCCCCCGCCCCAGCCCTGGATTCAGGAGTCTGGGTGTCCTTGGATGGCTCGCCACGAGGCGAGGCGGGAGCGGCGTTTCTGGCGACCCAGGAATATGGGATAGTCTATTAGACCCCGAGGCGAGAGTGGCTGGCCCCGGCCGCCCCCCCCTGGGGCGAGGGCAGGAAAAGTCAGATGGGCGACGGCAGGTGCTTCGCCGCAGAGAGGGCCGCGGCCTTCTCGGTTGCGGAGGCCCGCCGATGAGCACGCCGCCCATCAAGGCGACCGCCGAGCGCTACGAAACCGCGGTCCGCGCGTTCCTTGCCGGCCAAGGCGACCGGTCTCTCGACGAAGCCTATGCGATCGGGCGTGAGGCTGTCGAGACGGGCCTCGGTGTCCTCGACATGGCTGCGATCCACCAGCGCGTCCTGTCGCAGTTGCTGAAAGAATCCAACCCGGACCCGGAGAGCGCGCAGATCGTCGAGCGCGCCGCGGCCTTCGCCACCGAGAGCTTCGCGATCTTCGAGGCCGTCCACCGCGGCTACCAAGAGGCGAACGAGGCCCTCACGAGGCTCACGGCGACCCTGGAGCAGCGGGTGGAAGCGCGCACAGGCGAGTTGCGTGAGAGCGAGCAGCGCTACCGCGCGCTTGTCGACGGCCTCGACGCGATCGTCTGGGAGTCCGACCTTGGCCGCCGGCGCTTCACCTTCGTGAGCCACCGGGTGGAAACGATGCTTGGGTACCCAGTCCCAACCTTCGCCGAGGAGCCGGCCTTCTGGGAAAATCACGTTTACCCGGCGGACTTCGAGCGGATCCTCGAACGCGGGGGCAAAGCCTTCGAAGCCGGCCAGGACCACGTCCTCGAATACCGCTTCAAGGCGGCCGACGGGCGGTGGCTGTGGCTGCGCGACGTCGTCCGCGTGCTGCGGGACAGCGAGGGCAAGCCTTCTGGCCTCTCCGGCTTCATGATCGACGTGAGCGAAATTGTGGCGGTGCAGCAGTACCGGGACAACCTCGTCGACGTGATTTCCCATGAGTTCCGGACGCCGCTTACGGTGATCCAGGGATACACGGAGATCCTCACGGACGCAAAGGGGAAGCTGAAGCCGGAGGCCGAGCAGACCGCCAAGCAGCGAATCCGGACGGCCTCCGCGCACCTTGCGTATTTGCTGGGGTCGATCACGGAGCTGTCGAGGCTCCGCAGCGGCGGCCCCCCACCTCGCCTCGAGGCGCTGCCCGTCCAGGAGCTGGTGCAGGAGGCTGTCACGGCGCTCTCCTCGCGGGGCCGCGACTTGTCCCAGACCGTGAAGATCATGGTGGGCCCGAAGGCGGACCACATGCCCGGCGAGCGCCGGAAGATGGTCATCGCGCTTGTTGAGCTGCTCGACAATGCGGCGAAGTTCTCGCCTCCCGCCGAGCCGATCTTCGTCGAGGGGCGCACGGATGGGGAAGAGGTGTTCCTAACGGTCGAGGACCGCGGCCCCGGGATCGCCGAAAGCTTGCGCGAGAACCTCTTCCGCCCCTTCGTCCAGGCCGACATGACCGCCGTGCGCGCAACCGGCGGCGCGGGGCTGGGGCTCGCCGTGGCGTCGGGTCTCGTGAAGGCCCAGGGCGGGCACATGGAACTCGACAGCGTCGTCGGCGAGGGGTCGGCGTTTCACATCGTGATGCCGGCAGCGGCGGCGAAGGCGGCTCCGCTCACGCCCCCTGGACCCCGCGGCGCGAAGCTTATTTGAGGGCCGAAGCCACCGGATCGCCATCGGACGCGGCTCGAGCCTAGGGGTCACGCTCCACGAGCGCGCCCGCCCAAGTCCCTGGGCGCAGGGGGCCCGCTGAGGGCGGCTGCGCGAATGACTCGATCCACGCCGAGGCCGGATCGCCGGAGAGGCCAAAGACGACCCTCCTGATGGCCCCGTAACGAAATAGCATGGTAAGGGGTGGCGAAAGGGCACCGCGCCGGCCCGCGCCTCGGTGAACCGCGCGGGCCCCCCCGTGCGCCGCATCGGGCGTCTTGTAGGGCGCCAAAAACGCGGAGCGGGTGGGTGAGAGGAAGCATACTAAGGGGGCGCTGCCCGCCGTGAGGTCAAAGGCCTCGCGCAGGAGCTTCGAAGGGGAGCGCACGGTCCGGAACCGCTGCATGGCGACGAGGTTGTAGCGGTACCCAAGGCGCAGGACGTTTGCACGGCTCGAGGGCCTTTAGACCCGGTCGCGAAGGAGGCGCGCCTTAATGCGCGCGAAGGTGCGGGGAGGGACGCGGACCGCTTCCGAGGCCGCGGCAAGGGAAGACTCGGGCTGACGAAGCAGCTGGACTAGTACCTCTCGTTCGCGGCGGCCGAATTCTCTCGGGGTGGGCGGACGGCCATGGCTCTCCAGCGTCTCGTCCAACATGCGGTCCTTTCCTTTTGGGGCGGAAGGGTCGGGGAAAACGCGCGAGTAGTCGATGAAGCCCGTGTCTTGTACGGGGAACCAAGCCACTTCGAGTTTGGCGAGCCACGGATGGCCCGACCCGCGCGCGGAAATCTCGAGGAGCGCGGCTTCAAGCCCCGCGAGGGCCGCCAAAGTCCGGGGGAGAGCGATGAGGAGGAGCTGGCCGTCGCCAAGGACGCCGAGCCCCGGTACGCGGGTGGCGGCAAGCACTTGTGAGAGGGACGCCTCGGCGGCACGCGCTGCATGCGGCCCTGCGCCGAGGCCTCCCATGACCGCAACCGAATCGACGCCAAGGGCACGCAAGTCGAGGTCATACCAAGGGGCCCAGAGCCCCGTCCGCTGGAAGCCCGAGCGCAGCTTGCCGACGGTCGAGGGGGCCAAATCCAGCGCGCTCGCCAGGGCCGACGAGGATTGGCCGGGCCAGCGATGGAGGGCCCTAAGGACTCGCTGCTGTGAGGGGGTAAGGGCCGGCCCACCGCCCCTCTTGGCGGCCACGCCGCGAGCACCGGCTCATGCCCTATCAAGGTTCGCCCCGTGGAAAGGAAGAACCATGCCAAATTCCAATGAAAATTGGCTCAATTGCGCCTGGCCCCCGGGGGCCGTATCGCCCCCGCGCGGGGCTCGGCCTGCGTGGCCAGGGGCTGGGTCAAAGCGTGGCCCCCCGACATGAATCGTCTTTCCCCGCTCCCCTACCGAAGGCTATATTCACAGGCCTTGACTCTGATCCAGATTGGGGCCCGGAATTCGGGGCCGTGTGGTTGGGGATAGGATAACAGACAAGGACGAAACCCCGGCCGGCGGCGAGGCCGGTCCGCCGCAGGCGGCGGCGGGGGCACGGCCCGTCACGCCCGGCCCCGGGCGTCCACACGAAGACCCCGCCCGCGCGCGCAGCCTGATTCTCGTCGACCGCCTGACAATCCTTGCAGCGGCCGCGTGCGTAGCCACCGCATTGGCCTCTTGGGCAATTTGGCTCCAGAGCTTGGCGAGCGGCACCCCGTTGGCGTCCGGCAGCTTCACGACGCCCGGCGGCGGCCTCGCGTTCGCCTTGGGCGCCGCGTGCCTCGTGGTTCTGCGCGATGGCGCGCGCCTCGCTTGGCTTCAACCGGCGCTCCGGAAGCGGCTCGAATTCGCGCTCCCGGCCGCCCTGTTCTTCATGGCCCTTGGGACTTGGGTCGCGTTCATGGCCGGCGTGGGTCTTTCCGCCTGGATGTCCAGCGGGTCGGCGTTCTCCTTCACGTTCCTGGGCGCCGCATTCGTCCTGCGTGGCAGGTACCCGCGTGTTGCCTTTGGGGTGGTCCTGTTCTTCTTCACGCTGCTCTTCGTGGTCGGTCTCTGGTACCTCTATGCGGTCTCCTCGGTCGTGCCCATTGCGGCGTTCTCGGCCACGTCGGCAAGTTCGATCGCCACGCTGCTCGCGCTCCTTGTTGGGATGATGCTCCTCGAGGTCCCAGGGGGCCTCTTGAAGGTGCTCGTCGCCGATTCGACGGCCGGCGCCACGGCGCGGCGACTCCTTCCCGCGGCGTTTGTGATCCCGCCGCTCGTGGGATACTTCCGGCTGCAGGGCGAGCTTGCCGGCCTCTATGACGCACCTGTGGGGGTCACGCTCTTCGCCGCGGCCCTCGTGGGGGTTTTCGCCCTGGTAACCGCCAGCACCGTACGGGCCATCGGTCGGGTGGAGGGGCAGCGCATCGAGGCCGAGGAGGCCCGGCGCAAGAGCGAGGCCTGGTTCACGAGCGCCTTCCATGCCAGCCCCGTTGCCATGACGCTCACGGACGTTGAGACCAGCAAATTCCTCGACCTCAACGAGGCCGCCGAGCGGCTCTTCGGCTACTCGCGGGCCGAGGCCCTTGGCAAGAAGTCCGTGGACCTTGGAATTATCGGGGCCGAGGCGCGCAAGAAGCTCATCGAGGCTTACAAGCGCCAGGGCCGTGCGCGCGAACAGGAGATTGATGTCACCCAGAAGTCCCATGAGACCCGGACCGTGTTGCTGGCTGCCGAGTTCCTCGAATTCTCGGGAAAGCGCGCCCTGCTCTCGGTCATGGTCGACATCACATCTCGGAAGCAGGCCGAGCAGGAGATCGCCCGGGCCCGCGAATCGCTCGCGGCGGCCCAGCGGATCGGCCACGTTGGGAGTTGGGACTGGGACCTCGTGACGGACGAGGCGCGCTGGTCCGACGAATTGTTCCGCATCTTCGGCCTGGAGGTGGGTCCCTCCGGGGGCGACCTGGCCAAAGCCCTGGCGCTCATGCACCCCGAGGATGCGGAGCGGGTAGCCGCAGCAGTCAAGGCCGCCGTTGACGGTGTGCGGCCCTACGACGTCGAATACCGCGCCGTGAGGCCGAGCGGCGAGGTGCGGCACCTCCAGGCCCAGGGCGAGGTCACCCGGGACCCGAGTGGGCGCCCCGTCCGGATGATCGGGCTCGTCCGAGATATCACAGAGCGTTGGCAGGCTGCAGAGGCGATCCGGAAGAGCAGCCAGGCGCTTGCGGAGAATGCCGCCGAGCTCTCCCGCTCGAACGCCGAGCTCGAGCAGTTCGCTTACGTGGCGTCCCATGACCTCCAGGAGCCCCTGCGGATGATCTCGAGCTACCTCCAGCTCATCGAAACGCGCTACAAGGGCAAGCTTGACTCGGACGCGGACGACTTCATCCGCTACGGGGTGGAAGGCGCCAAGCGGATGCAGTCGCTCATCAACGACCTGCTCTCGTTTTCCCGTGTCGGGACTCGAGGCAAGCCCTTTGAGCCGATCGAGAGTGGCCAAGCGCTTGACGCGGCGCTCCAGAACCTGGAGGTCGCCATCGAGGAGACGCGAGCCAAGGTCACCCACGGGCCCCTGCCCAAGGTCATTGCCGACCCGGGCCAGCTCACCCAGCTCTTCCAAAACCTCGTGGGCAACGCGGTCAAGTTCCACGGTGAGGCGCCTCCGGACGTGCGCATTGAGGCCGCGCGCGATGGCGGCGCCTGGCGCTTTACGGTGAAGGATAACGGGATCGGCATCGACCCCAAGCAGTTTGACCGCATCTTCATCGTCTTCCAGCGCCTCCACGGGCGCGAGGCCTACCCGGGCACAGGCATTGGTCTTGCCATTTCCAAGAAGATCGTCGAGCGTCACGGGGGGCGAATTTGGGTCGAATCCGAGCCGGGCAAGGGGGCGACGTTCCACTTCACGATTCCAGACATCCAGGAGAAAGGGGGAACCAACGCTTGAAGGAAGAACACGCCGGACATCCGATCCAGATTCTCCTCGTGGAAGACAACCCGGGGGACGTGCGCCTCACGAAAGAGGCCCTTAAGGAAGCCAAAGTGCGCAACATCCTTCATGTCGCCATGGACGGCGAGGAGGCGATCGCCTTCCTTAAGCGGGAGGGCAAGCACGCCGGCGCCGTGCGCCCCGATGTGATCATGCTCGACCTCAACCTCCCGAAGAAGACCGGGCTGGAGGTCCTCAAGGACATCAAGGCGGACGAGACCCTCAAGCGCATACCTGTGGTCGTGGTGACGACCTCGAGCGCGGAGCAGGATATCGTGAAGAGCTACAACCTCCACGCCAACTGCTACGTGACGAAGCCCGTCGACCTTGGCCAATTCCTCGAAGTCGTGAAGGCGATCGATAGCTTCTGGCTCACGATCGTCAAGCTGCCGCCAAACTGAAGGGGAGCACCGTGGCCGTCCAGACCTCCAAGGGCATCCGCGTCCTCCTCGTGGAGGACAACCCAGGCGACGCGCGCCTCATACGCGAGGCCCTGCGTGCGCCCGGCGGCCCGAAGTTTTCCGTGGTCGTGGCCGGCAGGCTGTCGGAGGCCCTCGAGCAGCTCGGGCAGGGCGGGTTCGACGTGGCGCTTGTCGACCTTTCGCTGCCTGACAGCAAGGGGATGGACACCTTCCTGCGCGTGCGGGAGAAGGCGCGGGCCGTGCCAGTCCTCGTGCTCTCGGGGCTCGAGGATTCCGAGGTCGCGGCGCGCGCGGTCCGGGAGGGGGCGCAGGACTACGTCTACAAGAGCCAGCTCCTTGGCGACCAGCTCTCCCGCGCGATCCTCTACGCGCTCTCGCGCCAGCAGCTCATGCAGCAGCTCGAGGAGCACGTGAAGGAGCTCCACGCCAGCGAGGAGCGCTACCAGGCCGTCACGGAGGCCGCGCAGGACGCGATCGTCTCGATCGACGAGGCAAACGAGATCGTGTTTGCCAACAGCGCCGCTGAGCGACTCTTCGGCTACGGAGTGGGCGAGCTCGTGGGCCGGCGAGCCACCGACCTGCTCGATGAGGTGGCCCGAGGGAAGTTCGATGCCGCTATGACTGCCCTTGCAGGGGCCGGCCCGGGCGAGGTGCCCCGGGGCGTCGCGTCGCTTGCGGGGAGGCGGCGAGGGGGAGGCGCCTTGGACATCGAGCTCACCTTCGGGGTCGCCGGCGAGCCGGGCCAGCGGCACTTCACGCTCATCATGCGCGACGTAACGGAGCGGCGCATCGCCGAGGAGGTCATCCGGCGCTCCGAGGAGCGCTACCACGCACTCGTCGACGGGCTCGATGCGATCGTCTGGGAGGCCGACCTCCTCCGCAATCGCTTCACCTTTGTGAGCCATCGCGTCGAGACGATGCTCGGTTACCCGGCCTTGGACCTCACGGGCCATGACGACTTCTGGGAGCTCCACGTTTTCCCGGCTGACTACGAGCAAGTTCTCCGTGGCCGCGCGGAGCGGGGCGAGAAGGGCGAGGACCATGTCCTCGAATACCGGTTCAAGGCGGCGGACGGGCGGTGGGTGTGGCTGCGCGACGTCGTACGTGTCCTCAAGGACAGCGCGGGCCGGCCGGAGCGGCTCTCCGGCGTCATGATTGACGTGAGCGAGGTGAACGCGGTCCAGCAGTACCGCGAGAACCTCATCGACGTGATCTCGCACGAGTTTAGGACGCCGGTAACCATCATCCAAGGGTACGCGCAGCTGCTCACGGAGGGAAGGGCGAAACTGAAGCCCGAGACCGAGCAGCTCGCCCAGGAGCGCATCCGCACCGCGTCGACGCACCTCGCGTACTTGCTGGGTTCGATTACGGAGCTCTCGCGGCTGCATGCCGGAGGCCAGGCGGCACAGTTGGATTCGCTGCCGGTCGCCGACCTCATCCGAGATGCGGTCGCCTCGCTCGCGTCGCGAGGGCGCGATGTTTCTGGCTCGGTGAGGGTCAAGATTGGGTGGGACGCCGAGCGGATCCGGTGCGACCGGCGCAAGATGCTGATCTCCCTGGTCGAACTCCTCGACAATGCGGCGAAATTTTCGAGGCCGAAGGAGCCGATCTGGGTGGAGGCCCGGCTCGACGGCGACGAGTACGTCCTGACCGTGGAAGACAAAGGGCCGGGAATCTCGGATGCGATGCGGGACAGCCTGTTCAAGCCCTTCGTGCAAGCGGACATGTCGTCGGTGCGGCCCGCAGGGGGCGCGGGGCTCGGCCTTGCGGTCGTCTCGGGGCTCGTGAAGGCGCAGGGCGGCCGCGTGGACCTCGAATCGGTGATGGGCGAGGGGTCGGCGTTCCACATCATGATGCCGGTCCACCCCGGCGCGGGCCGCGCGACGTCCAACGGGCGCCGGGCGTGAGGGCACCCGGGGGCCCGAAGCTCTTTGAGTCGCCAGGGCCTCGCGGCCTGCGTGCCGAAGCCCCACGTGCCCGCAGGGCGACCCGCTCAGGGGGCCTCCAGCCGGAAGGGGACCGTCGACCCCCGCAACAAGCTCAACGAACTTACGGGCGAGCAGTGGCTCTACTTCACAAAGTCCGTCCTGCAGACCTCGTACCCCCGCGAACTTCGCCACGACCTGCGCAAGGCCCATGGCGCGAACAAGCCGCCCGCGCTCATGCGCCAGCTCATCGAATTCTTCACGAAGCGGGGCGGCCTCGTCCTCGACCCTTTCGCGGGGGTCGGAGGCACGCTCCTTGGCGCCGCGATTGCCGCGCCCCCGCGCAGGGCCGTGGGGATCGAGGTGAGTCCCAAGTGGGCGGCGGTTTACAAGGCGGTCGCGAAGGACCTTGGGAACAAGGGGCTCAAGGGGCTCAAGGACCAGCGGATGGTCGTGGGCGACTGCCTCGAAGTAATGAAGGCCTTCGAGGCCGACCGCTTCGACCTCATCGTGACCGACCCGCCTTACAATGTCCACTTCAAAATCACCATGAGCGTTGGGAAACAGGGCAAGTACAAGGAGTGGGCCAACCGGCGCACGGACTTCGACATGAAGAGTGACGACGCCCGGGACTTTGCCAACCTCGGGAGCTATGCGGCCTACCTCGACGCCATGGAGGCCGCGTTCGACGAGTGCTGGCGCGTCCTCAAGCCGGGCAAGTACATGGCGCTCATCGTGCGCAACGCATACCAGGGGGGCCGCTACACGTTCACCCATGCGGACCTCGCCGCGCGCGCGGAGAAAGCGGGGTTCACGACAAAGGGCGAGATCGTCTGGTGGCAGACGGGGACGAGGTTGCGGCCGTACGGATACCCTCACGCGTATGTGCCGAACATCGCGCACCAGCACATCGTGGTGTTGAGGAAAGGGCGGTAGCCGCCCCACGCCCTCGGCCGCGCGGGCCCGGCGTAGGCCCAAAGCCGGCGCCGTCAGCGGCTCGCGCCGGGCACTGGCATGGACCCCAGACCGGCGATCCAGGCGTCTTGGAGTCCGCCCCGCGCGCAGTGGACGACCAGCCGGAGACCTACGTACGAAAAAATGGCTGAGCGAGCCGGGCCTGTGAGCTGGAGCGCCTGCGAATCAGCCAGGAAACGGCGGTCCTCTTCCTTTGCCGATTCAAGGTCCCGGAACGGCCTCACGACA
>JBGPNV010000014.1:0-21485 GCA_041487695.1 Thermoplasmata archaeon
CCCGTAAACGAGGTGGAGCCGGTTGAAGACCGCCTCATACCCCCACGACCAGTGGCAGGTGGGGGCTGTCGCGTGGTAAACCTGCACCTTGTGCGAGTGTTCGTGCGCCATGGAAATCAGACGGGACGTCGCGTCGAGCCTCTTAAAAACTGCGGCGCGCCCGTGGCAAAAACGCCTGGAAGTCAGCTGCCCGACATCTCCGCCGTGGGCCAAACGGCCGCCGCCTCGGGGGGCGCGCGTGCGGCGGCGCGAGTGATGTGCGCGACGATCGCTTGGGCGCCCGCGATGGCGTCCCCAACGCCGTCGGCAAGCTCGCCCTCGACGTCCACGAGCAGCCTCCCGGCGCTGAAGGTCGCCGTGACGCGCTTGCGCCCGTCCTCGGTCACCCAGCGGAGCGCCACGGCTTCCTCGTGGGCCGTGAACCCGACCCACCGGAGGTTGGCGAACCACTTGAGCTTCAAGTGCTCGACGACCGCCTCGGCGGTCACCGTGGGCGGCACCATCGTGTCGAGGACCGTAAGCCGCTCGGTGCGCACCCCTTCGCGCGCGGGGACGGCCCGCGCGCCGGCTTCCGTGAGCTTGTAGCCGTCCTTCGTGCGTGAAACCGCGCCGGCCTCCTCGAGGCGCCGGAGCGCTCGAGAGAGCTTCTCAGGGTGCAGGTTGAGGGACCTTCGGATCCCTTGGAACGCGAGAGTCGCCTCCGCGTCGTCGGAGAAGGCCTTGAGGACCGCCCTGTCCCGGTCATCGACGGTTGGCAAATCGGAAACAAGATTGGGAACCATCGCAGAGCACCCCTTTCAAAGTCATTTTAGCGGCGCGAGCGTATTTAATGAGTCGGTTAACCGCCGTTGGAACGTTCCCGAATCCCGCGGCCCTCGCGCACGCGGTCATCCGCCGTACTGGAGCCCGGTGTCTTCCAGCGTGAGGCTCCGCCCTTCGCGGCGCGACTGGGCCGACAACACCTCGCCGACGAAGACGCGGTGGTCGCCGCCTTCGGTCTCCTGGACGACCTTGCACTCGAGCACGGCTGCCGCCGCTTTGAGGAGGGGCGCGCCGCCGCCGTTCGTGGTGAACTCGTAGCCGTTCGCTCGATTCCCGTGGAACGTCGGCGAACGGAGGAAGGCCTTCGCCACATCGGCCTGCGTGGGGTCGAGGATGTTGATCGAGAAGAGGCGGCTCTTGCGGATCATCTCGTGGGACCCGGAGTCCTTGCGGCACCCGAACGCCACGAGGGGCGGCTTGAAGGAGACCTGGGTAAGCCAGGTGCCCACGAAGATGTGGACGTTGCCCTCGAAGGCGCACCCCACCAGGAAGACAGGGTGGGGGAGCATCCGCAGGGCGGAGCGCTTGGCCCCTTCGTCGAGAGCCACGGGCGCCGATTGGGGCGAGGGAAATAAAGCTGATGTTCGAAGGCGCTTGGCGGGGCACCCTGTATTCCTAACGGACTTGTCTTAGTCTAGAAAAGTCGCAATGGGCTCTTTTAGCGCGCCGCCTGGCCCGCCGCCCCCGCAAGCACGGTCGACATGTGGGGCATGAGTTGGCAGGTCTGCCACGCCTTCTTCGCCTCGTTGCAGTAGCCCAGGTGGAGGCACTTGGGCTGGAGGCGCTCGCCGAGGAACGGCGAGACCGTGCGCACCTCGCGCTTCATGAGGGCAAAAAGGACGCGGATCTCCCACTGCGCGCGGGTGCACAGCCGCTCGTCGGAAATGTCGTAGATTGCGCGGTAGTTCAGCGTGGCCGTGATGTTCGTCTTCATGCCGTTCGGGAAAACGAACCGGGCGTCTTCCGGGGGGACGCCACCCTTGACCAGGCGGTCGTACTCAAGCACGTCCTCGGCATAGGAGGAGGCAAGCGCACGCGCACTTGCCGGGTGGCGCCGGATCGTCGGGGGGAAGACGAAGTACGCTTCGAGGGCTTTCACCGGGTCGGGCGTCTCCGGCAGGTGGCCGGTCTCCCTAAACGAAGTGACCAGGTCGAAGAGCGCCTTGTCGAAGGCTTTGTCTTCCGGGTTCAGGAGGATGGTGAAGTCCACGTACCGTTGGCTCTGCTGGTCGAAGGTCGCGATCCGGTGGCGGACGAGTTGGTGCGAGCAGGCGCGCGAGACGCCCTCGATCGAGAAGGTGAAGTGGGCATGTTCGAAGACGCCGTGGTGGCCGTGCTCGAGGCAAAACTTGAGGATGCCTTCCCACCCGCCCGCGTCGTATTCCGTGATCTTGTGGGAGGGCCGGATGTCCGTGTCGCCCTTGGCGGCGCGCGCGCACACGGCTTCGGGGTTCGGCGTGTGGCCGATGAGCTTGACCTTCACGTGGGGTCACCTAGCGGGGTTCAAGGTTGGCGGCCGCGGGAAGGTCCCCGGCCCTTGCGCCCGCGATCACGGGGCGCGCGTATTAAGCCTTCTTTTCCCGAGAGTGGCCCTGCGACAGGCGCATTAGGGGCCGGGGCGATCGCGCGGACATGGAGATTCGGCCGGCGAGGCCGCGGGAACGCGCGGCGATCGCGAAGTTCTGCCTGAAGCAGGACCCGCAGGACTACGTCCCCGCGTGGATGGACCGCTTCCTCCGGCAGGGGCGGTTCTTCCTCCTTCTCGACGGTCGGAAAATCGCGGGCATTGTCCACGGGCAGCGCGCGCCGGACGGCTCGGCGTGGATGGCGGCGGCCCGCGTGCACGAGGACTACCGGGGCCAGGGCTGGATCAACCGGATGAACGACTTCGCGCTTCAGACAAGGGCGCTCCAGGGCGCGCGCGCCGCGCGCATGCTGATTACGAGCGACAACACTTCGTCTTCGCGGGCGGCGGAGAAAGGCGGCTACCGGATCGTCTCGACGCTCACCTTCGTGGACTGGGAGGCGACGGGAAAGCCCAGGCGACCGCGCGGCGCCCGGTCGGGCTACGGTCGCTGCCCACCCTTGACGTTTTCCCGGGAGGCGTTAAGGTCGGCGCTCCTCAAGGCCCAGGGCGGCCTGGTCTACGGCCCGTTTACCGGTGCCTTCGCGCCGACGCTCAACGCGGGCCGGGCCAAGAAGGCTTGGCTCTTCCGCTCCGAGCTGCTGGGGCCCCTCATGGCCGGCATGTTCGCGGACACCGGGGAACGCTGGATGGGCATCCAGGCCTTCCTCGCGACGGCAACGGCCGCGGAGAAGGTAATCGATTTCGCCGACGAGCGGCGCGCGGAGAGCGCGACCGTGATCCTTCCCTCCGGCGAGCGGTTCAGCAAGCCGTTCCTCAAGGCAGGCTTCACGCGCTCGGACTGGGCGAAACGGGTGAACATCTGGCAGAAGGACCTCGCGGGGGCCCCCTAGCATGTCTACTCCTTCGCGGGCGGGGGCGGCGCCACGACGGACAGCACGGTGAGACGGTCGCGCCCGCGGTTGGCAATCGCGTGGGGCTCCCCGGCCTTAGCCAGGGCAAAGGTCCCGGGCCCCATGTTTTCCGAGGACTTGCCCACGGTGACGTGCGCGACCCCCTCGACGACGAAGTAAAGCTTGTCGCTCCCGTCGTGGCTGTGGACCTCCTGCGCCTGGCCGGGCTCGAAACACATGAGCCCCAAGCCCAGCCGGTCGCTGCTCGCCAGCGACGCCTTCACGAGGGCTTTCTTGTCGAATTTCTGCGCGCCGAAGATGTTGCCGAACACCAGCTCCTTCCCCTTGGAGTGCGGAAGGGCGAGGCGGCATTTCAGCCCTGCGGGGGGTCAAAGGCCCCTCCGGTGGAACCCAATCAAGAAAAGGGCGGAGCGTGAGGGGGTAGGGATGGCAGGCACCACGACCGCCGAGCGCCTCGCGTCGGCGAAGGGCATCCCCGAGGTCTTCGAGGCCGTCAAGGAGGCCGTCCGCCGCGCGCTGGGCAAGGAGCGGGCGGGCCTCATGGTCGTCACCCAGGAAATCGGCAATGTCCCCGATGGGTTCCTGGGCGCCTACTTCGTCGTGGGGGCCAACGCGATTGTCGTGAACCAGACCCCGCTGCGCCGGATCAAGGAAACGGAGCCCACCCTCTACATCCCGTGGCTCTTCAGCGTCCTGCTCCACGAGTACCTCCACTCGCTCGGCATCCTCGACGAGACGCAAGTGCGCAAGGTCACGAACGAGGTCGCGGGTGCCGCCCTCGGGCCCGACCACCCCGCGACGCGGATGGCGGCAAACCCCATGGAGTACATCGGCAACCTGGCATGGCCCCACGTGTTCTGGGCGCCCCGAGACGTGCCGTTCGAAATCGTCAAAGGCCTGGACCGCGATGCGACCTCGTACATCCAGTAGGCAGGTAGGAGCATGCTCAAGGCGACACGCTTCCCGCGGGCGCGGCACCCTCGCCGGTCGCGGTTCGTGCACTGGTCCAGGCGGCCCTACCCGTAGTCCTCCAACGGCCGCCGTCCAAACGCTCAAGAGGCGCCCGGAGCCTTCCTCCTCATGGGTTCTTTCCCCTTCGCCATGCAGGTCCCCGTCCGCTTTCGCGACCTCGACGGCATGGGTCACGTGAACAACGCGGTCTACTTCACGTACATCGAAGTGGCGCGCACGGAATACCTGATGCAGGTGATGGAGGCCAGACGCCTCGAGGACGTCGACTGGATCGTGGCCTCCGCGAACCTGAACTTCCGGAAGGCCGCCGGGTACGGCGACCCCCTCGAGGTGCGCGTCCGCCCGACGAAGATCGGCACGACGAGCTTCACGCTGTACTACGAGGTCTGGGACACGAGGGAAGACGCGTTGGTCGCCGAGGGCGAGACGGTGATCGTCATGTTCGACTATGCCACACGTGCCAAGAAACCCTTGAGCGCGAAAGTGCGGGCGCGCCTTGAAAAAGGTGCCAAGGCGTAGCGCGCGACCTGCGGCCTAGATTGCCGACTCGACGAGCAGGAACGCCGCGGCAATCCATGTCCACTTGATGAGGCGCCCCGAAAACGCGATCGCGGCGAATTTCTTGAAAGGGAAGTCCGCAAGGCCATAGGCGACCGCGACGATTTCCGGCACGGGGAACGACATCGCGGCGAGGAGGACCGCCGCGCCCCCTTTCGAGCGCGCCCGCGCGCCCCACTTCCCGATCTTGGCTTCGTCGCCTTTCTTGGCAACCTGCCGGTGCCGGAAGCGCGCCCCGAACCAGTAGTTCGCGCACGCGCCGACGGCGCTCCCCGCGGCCGCGATGAGGACCGTGGTCGCGACCTGGCCGGAGCCCACGAGCAGGACGAAGAAGATGGGCTCTGAGGGCAGGAAGACGAAGAACAGCGTCGACACGGCCATGAAGAGGAAGAGGCCGAGAGGGCCGGTCGACACCGTCCACGCGATGAAGTCGCCGGCAAGGACATCGGCGCCCGGCATCACCCACGCGCCGCTCTGGAACTGGCGGTTGATGAGCACGGCGAGGAGCCCCAGCAGCCCCACGGCCACCCATCCGAGCAGCTTCTCCTGCGTCCACGGCGGCGTCGACGCGCGTTCGGCAAACCGCCAGCCCCGCTCAACGATCCGGCCCCAGCGCGTGAGTTCCTTGAAACCGGCGCCGACAGCGTCCCTCGTGGCATCGGCCGCTTTGTGCCCCGCCGCGCCGACCGCGGGCCCCACCCCGTCGGCAACGCTTTTGACGCCGTCGGCGGCCGCGTTCACCGCGCCCTCGACGCCGTCTGCGATCTCGTCGAGCGCGCTCGGCAAACCAAGGCCTCCCCCCTTGGAACCTTGGAGGGGTTCTTGAGAGTTGGTGAGGAGGAAGCGGCGCGACTCATTGCCCCCGCCCCGGCACACGAGGCGGCGCCCCCGCGGGCGGCGGTGGCAGGAAACCCTTTTCTGACACGGGGCGCCTTTCGAGCCTTCCCCGGAGGCGGCGCGCTCGTGAGTTCTCAGGGCCCCTCGAGCGAGGCGAAAAAGGCGAACCGCCTCGCGAGCGAACCGTCCTCCTACCTGAGGAGCGCGGCCCACCAGCCTGTCGACTGGCACCCGTGGGGCGAGGAAGCCTTCGCAAAGGCGAAGCGCGAGGACAAGCCGATCCTGCTCGACATCGGCGCGGTCTGGTGCCACTGGTGCCATGTGATGGACGGCGAGTCCTATGAGAACGACGAGACGGCGCGGATCATCAACGAGAACTTTGTCGCGATCAAGGTCGACCGCGATGAGCGCCCGGACGTCGACGCCCGCTACCAACCAGCCATCGCGGCGCTCTCGGGCGGCGGGGGCTGGCCGCTCACGGCGTTCCTGACTCCCGACGGCCTCGTCTTTTCCGGCGGCACGTACTTCCCGCCGCGCGACGCCTTTGGCCGCCCGGGCTTCCCGAAGGTCCTCGGGATCGTCTCGGACGCGTACCGGAAACAAAAGGAGCAGGTCGTCGGCCAGGCGCAAGAGATTGCAAGAGCGCTCGCCCGGAACGAGGGGGCCCCGAAAGGCGAGGGCAAGGTTGCCTGGCCGATCGTGAAGCGCGCCCTCGACTCGTGCCTCATGAACTTCGACATCCGGAACGGCGGCTTTGGCGACGCGCCGAAGTTCCCACACACGAGCGCGATCGAGGTCGCGCTGTCGGAGGTGGCCTCCACGGGCGACGAGTCGCTGAAGACGGTGGTCGAGGTTACGCTCACCCGGATGGCGAACGGCGGGGTCGCCGACCAGATCGGGGGCGGCTTCCACCGCTACTCGACCGACGCCGAGTGGATCGTCCCGCACTTTGAGAAGATGCTCTATGACAATGCCGAGCTCCTGCGCAACTACGCGCACGCGTTCCAGGTCCTCAAGGACCCGGCCTTTGCCAAGGTCGCGAGGGGGACGGTCGCCTACCTCGACCGCGTCCTCACCGACCGCGAGCGCGGCGGCTTCTTCGCCTCCCAGGACGCGGATGTGGGCGCAGGGGACGACGGGGACTACTGGACATGGACGAACCGCGAACTCGAGGAGGCCCTTGGAAAGGGGAGCGAAGACTACGCGGTCATGGCGCAACTCTACGACGTGAAGCCGAACGGCGAGATGCACCACAACGCGGCCAAGAACGTCTTGTGGGTGGCCTCTTCGACAGAGGAACTCGCCAAGCGCTACAAGAAGGGGGAGAAGGAGGTCGAGGGCCAGGTCGAGAGGGCGAAAGCCCGCCTGCTCGCGGCCCGCGAGATGCGCGACGCGCCCTTCGTCGACCGCACGGTTTACACGTCGTGGAACGGGCTCGCGGTTTCGGCCTACATCGAGGCGTGGAAAGCCCTCGGCCTCGAAACCTGCCGCGCGTTTGCCGTGAAGACGGCGGACTTCCTGCTCAAAGCCTGCTTCGACCCAACGCAGGGCGTGGCGCACCAGTGGCGCCCCGAGTCGGGGCCGCGCGTGTATGGCCTGCTTGACGACCAGGCGATGTTCGCCCTGGGGCTCCTCGACGTCTTCGAGGCGACCCAGGACACCAAGTACCTCGACGCAGCGCGCGCCCTGGGGGACCTCCTCCTCAAGGACTTCCTTGACAGCGACGGCGCTCTGCTCGACACGGCGCCGCGGCTCTCGCACGCCGCCGGGTCCCAGGCGTTCGGGGCCAAGGTGAAGCCGTTTCAGGACGCGCCCACGCCTGCGGGCAACGCAGTTGCCGCGATCGTGCTCGACCGGCTCGAGGCGCTCACAGGTGGGGGCCGGTACCGCGAGGCGGCCGCCGGAATCCTCGCCTCCTTTGCGGCGGCCGCGCCGAAGTACGGGGTTTTCGCGGGCACGTACGCCCAGGCGGTGCGCCTCCACCTCGAGCGCCCGCTCCACATCACGGTCGTGGGCGAACCCGGGGACGCGCGCACGCAGGCGCTTTTCGACGCGGCGGTGCGTTCCTTCCCCGCGCACAAGGCGGTCGTGAAAGTTGCGCCGGGCAAGGCGGTCCCCCCGGGGCTGCCCGAGTCGGCGCGCGAATTCGCGGCCTCCTACCCGCGCGAGAGGCTGCCGGCGGCTTGCGTGTGCCGCGGCACGGTGTGCAACCTGCCCACGAGCGACCCCAGGGAGCTTGCCAAGCAGATCGGGGCGCCCGCCAGCGCGGACGTGGCCTGAGGGACCTCGAATGCCGCACGAAAACGCCGCGCCCTTCAACGAATGGGCGCGCAAGGGTGCCGGCCCCAAGATGGAGGACGCCCACGCACATACGGGGCGCAAGGTGCTCGACCGCCTGACGATCGGCTATGACGAGGCGTTCATCGACCTCGGCTGCGGGACGGGGTGGGCCGCTCGGTATGTCGCGGAGAAGGTTCCGACGATCGGCCTCTGCGTCGGCGTCGACGTGTCGGAGGAGCTCATCAAGCAAGCGCGCGCGCTCTCGGCGGGCAAGCTGCCTGTCAAGTTCCTCGTTGCGCCCTTCGAGGACGTCCCCTTCGGGGACGCCTCGTTCCACCACGCGTTCTCCATGGAGGCGCTCTACTACGCGAAGGTCCCGCTCGCGGCGGCCCAGTCCGCCTGGCGCCTGCTCAAGCCCGGCGGCTCGTTCCACTTTGTCACGGATTTCTACCGGGAGAACCCGCTGTCGCGAGGCTGGCAGGACGACATCCCGCTGAAGATGCACTACCTTGGCGTGGCCGAGTGGGTCGCCCTTTTCAAGGCCGCGGGCTTCGTGGATGTGGCGACCGAGCGCGTCCTGGATGACCGGCCCATCCCCGAGGGGATGGCGTTCCCCTGGGGCGGCTTCAAGACGCGCGAGGACCTCGCGCGCTTTCGGACGCAGATTGGCTCTCTCTATGTGCGGGGGCGAAAGGGCGAGGGGTCCCACGGGCTCGACGCTTACATTGACCGGGCGGTGGAGTCCATGGCTGAGGAGGAGGCCGCGCCGCCGGCCCCAGGCGGCGGGCAGGGCGGCGAGACCCAGAAGCGGCGGGGGTTTGCGGGCAGGCGCAAGGGAGGGAAGTGACTGAAACTGCGCGCGGTCCTCCTCGGCCTCGGGAATGTCCTTTGGAATGACGAGGCCAACGACGCGCTCCTTTTCTACCACCTGCGCGAGCTCCTGCGCTCGCACGGCCTCGAGCTTGCCGACACGGAGGTCGCGGACGCCGTCGACGAGGCCGTACGCGCGTGGGCGCCTTCCGTGAACGAGTTCCTGCTTGCCAAGTTCGCCGCGCGCGCGGGGATCGAGCCGGGCCACGCCCTCGCCGAGTGGACGCTGGTTTTTGCCCCGGCCCAGGAGCAGCTGATCGCGCGGGCGGTCCTTTTCCCCGACGTGGCCCCCGCGCTTGCCAGGCTGAAGGCCGCGGGCTTGGGGCTCGCGGTCGCGACGAACTACGGGCCCTCCGTGCGCATGCGCCTCCACGCGCTCGGCATCGGCCCCCTCATCGATGTGTGGGGGCTGGCCCCGGAGATGCGTGTGCCCAAGCCCGAGCCGGCCTTCTTCGCCCGCGTGCTTGAACTCCTGCAGGTGGCGCCCTCCCAGGCGGTCATGGTCGGTGACCGCCAGGACAACGACATCGCGCCGGCTAAGCGCTCTGGGCTCAAGGCGGTCCGCCTCCGCCGCGGTCTCCACAAGGAGCAGCGGCCGCGGGGCCTCGCGGATGCGCCGGACTTCAGCGCCGCAACCTTCCGCGAGGCCGCCGACTGGGTCCTCGAGCGCGCGCGTTAAGGGGTCAGGCGCGCTTCTCCGAAAGGCCCCGGACGACGTCCTCGTCGTAGAGCCGGAAGCGCGGCTTCTCGCCCCGCGCAAGCTGAGCGAGGACCGCCTGGTGGGCCGCGAAGAACCACTCCTCCGTGCGGAAGCTCGTGACCCCCTCAGGTTCCGGCGTGAGCCACCGCTCCATGAGAGCCATCTTCCCGACCAGCTCGCCGTCGCCCTTGGCAAGCCCCTGGGCGAACTGCATCTTCAGCAGCCGGGGCGTGTCTGGGAAGCGCTCCGCGAACCGCTTGAGGTCCGACATCCCCTGCGCGCCCATGTCCGCGACAACCGCGGCGTGGAAGACGACCTCCGCGCGCCTAAGGTCGCCGCAGGCGACGGCCATGTACCCGGTGTCGTCGGAGCCTGAAAGCCCGTTGCCGGCAAACAGGCGCACGCCCTCGGCGAAGGCGGCGCGGGCGGCCTCCATGTCATCGGCAAAGAGCAGGGCCGAAGCCCAGTGGAAGGCGGGCTCGCACTTCTGCGGTTCGGCTTTCGTGCCGTCGAGCGCTGCCTTCCAGTGGCCGACGGCTCGCCCTGCAAGCGCCTTCGATTCCTCCCACTCACCTTTGAGGAAGAGGCACTCGGCGAGCCGGTCGAACCCGGGGTTTTGGCCCTCGGTCAGCTTCCCCGCGTCGGCCTCGCCTATGCGTGTGCGCAGCCTCGCGACCTTCAGGTCGAGTTCGCGGCGGAACTTGCGGGTCGCGGGGCGCATCGGCCCCTTGGAGGGCGGCGCAACGATTTCAACCCCCGCGCGGCCCGAACTCGCCAAGGCGACGCTGGGTGGGTCCCCCGGCCTCGAGGAGCGGTCGCCAATTCACGGGGGCCTTCCCGACCTTGGCGAGGAAGCGGTTCACACTCTCCGGGCCAAAGCCTTCGAAGTGGTTGTTGAAGAACACGAACCCCTCCTTGAGCTTCTCCTCGTTTTCGTCGAGCCGCGAAGCCCACATCGCCATCGGGCCGTCCTTCGCCTCGACCATCCGGCCCGCCGGCTCAAAAGAGCGGTCGCCGATGAACCGGAGGAGGGCAAAATCGCAGGTGACCTGCGGCGGGACCGCCACGCCCTTCACCTCCGACCAGACGAGGGCCGCGTTGTGGTCGGAAAGGGTCCGGTACGTCGAGGGCTCGAACCAGGACTCGTGGCGGAACTCGAAGGCGCAGCGGCGCTCACCGAGCCCATCGAGGAGGCTGCGGAAGGCCTCCGCATGGCCCTTTTTCTCGTAGCGTGGCGGGAACTGCGCGACGAGGGGGCCCCGCTTGTCGCCGAGCCGGTCGATCGCATGCAGGAACTGGCCAAGGACCTCGCCGGCCGCCGGTGGCTCGGGGGGCGCCCCGCCCTGCCCGGGCGCCGACCGGAGCCCGCCCGTCACCTCTTGGGGCAGCTTGGCGCAGAACACGAACCCCTCCGGGGTCTGCTTGCGCCACCGCTCGACCCGCGCGGGCTCGGGCACCGCGTAGAACGTCGAGTCGACCTCGACGACATCGAACACCTTGGCATAGTGGCCGAGAAAGTCGCCGCTCTCGGTGCCCTTCGGGTAAAACGGCCCCACCCACTCGGGGTACGACCACCCGCTGCACCCGGCGCGGAGCCGCATCGGTGGCTTCCCCTGCCGTTCCACCGTCGTTTCAGCCCCCGGCCTGCCTGGGCATTCGTCGGCGCTCCCCCGAGGCGGCGACGTGCCCGAGGGACGCGGCCGCCCGCCGCACGAGGCGCCACGTGGTGATCTCGGGCCCAAGGTGGGGGTTTGGCACCACACCCGAGCGCAGTTCGGGGTGCTTGGCCCCGAACTGCCGGCGGCCGTAGCCTTGCCAGAAGGCCTGCGAAAGGAAACCGAAGAGCGTGTCGGCGGCCATGGCGAACACGAGTGCGCCTTCCGCGAAGGCAATGGGGTGGCCCGCGACGTGCGCACGGTAGTTGAGGTCGACCTCTTCGAGGGCCCGCAGCCGCGAGTCGAAGCCCCCCAGGTCAAGGAAGAGGCTCCGGCGGTAGAGGAGGTTGCACGAGGGGTAGGCCACCTGCGCCCCCTCCCCGCGCAAACGCACCGGCGGCAGGTCGCAAAACGCCCGCAGGCCCACAAGCATCGTCCGGCCGGCGACAACATCCCGCTGGCCCGCGCTCCTGCGCAACTCGCCGAGCCAGCCCGGCGAAGCGATGCAGTCCCCGTCGATGAAGGCCACGGCCTCGCCTCGGGCGGCCTTCACGCCGAAATTGCGGCCCTCACCGCGGAGGCCCCCCTGCTGGAAGGCCCGCGCCGACTCCGGCCGGCTGAGCGCGAAGGAACGGCAGATCGTCCACGTCGAATCGTCCGAGTAGGCGTCGACGAGGACAACTTCGAAGGGCCCCTCCTGAGTGGCAAGCGAATCGAGGAGCGCCGGCAGGTGCCGCTCTTCGTTGCGGACGGTGACCACGATCGAGATGAGCAACGGCCCGCCCGCTTGGACTCACCGCTAATAAGACGCGCGGTGGGCACGCCCAAGGGCCCGGCGGGGGAGGCGCTTACGGCGCGCTCTCGGCGGCGGCCGCCGGCGGCGGGGCGACCTTCTTGCCAGTCTTCAGGTGGTGGCGCAGCGCTTCAGTAATCTCGGAGACGGGCAGCGAGGAGTCGGCGGCGTGGCCGCCATCCTTGCCGTACCGCAAGACGGCCGTATCGCCCTGGCCATGCCAGTGCGTGTGCCACTTGCCATCGCCGTGGTCCTTCTGGTTGAGGGTTTCGGCAAGCGGCGCAAAGTCGACCCACTCGACCTTCTCCCTCTGGACCGTGTCGGCCCAGCTCCAGAACGCGTAGTCGACTTCGAAGGTCGAGCCCTTCTTCGAAGGCCCGGGGTTCGCAACCAGGAAGACCCGCCCCTGGCAGAAGCGGTCGACGGCGACCGGGTGGGGCGCGAAGGGCCCCTCGACCACGGAGAGCCACTCATCCCAGTGTTCCTTGACGGCGAACTGCTTCGAGCGGAACGCGTCGAAGTGCCGGTTCACCTCCTCGAGAGGCTTCTCCCAAAGGGCCTTGTGCCGCTCGAGGTCCTGCCACAGGTCCGGGAACATGTGCGAGAGCTTCTGGTACACGTAGCCGTCGGCCGCCGCGCTGTCGAGGCCCGCGATCGTCGCCGCGTACGGGGACGCCGGCGAGTGGCGGTAGGCTTCGATGGCCGCATCGACCTTGAACGCCTCGTCGGTCGAGTAGTGGTTGAAGTCGCCGTTCTCAGCGGCCTTGATCGCGACCTCCTTCGAGAGGACGGCGTCCTCCGGGAAGCACATGGCCCACACCGCGAGCACGCCGTCCGTGTCGTAGTGGTTGTTCGTGCAGATGGGGACGCGGTTGCGGTCGAACGAGGAGTCCTCGGCGACCTTGACGGCGATCTCGGTCCCCGTGTCGGCCTTGTAGCGCGGCGGCGTCTTGTTGCCTTTGAAGTGGGAGAAGTGGAGGGAGACGGGGACGATCCCGTCCACTGAGATCTTGGGCTTCTTGGCCAGTTTCTCGTTGTAGTAGCGGAATTCCATCGGAGCCACCCCCGGCGCGGCGCGACGGCCCTTCGCATCGTCTGGCCGTGGATAAAAACCTTGGGCGCGCCCCGCCCGCCCTTACAATCAACCGTGCTGGCCCCTTCAGCGGGAGGGGACGAGGTTGGGGGTGAGGAGCCAAACGGCGACGGAGAGCGAGGTGCCGCCTGCGGGCGCTTCGAACTCGAGGGTCGCCTCGCCCCCCGGCGTGCGCTCGAAGGTGAGCAAATAGGGGTCGGTGAAGTCCACCTGGAGTGCCAAAACCGGGCCGGTGAGCCAATTGCGGATCGCGAAGACAGGGGACCGCGCGGTGGGTTGGGTCGAGTTGACGTAGTCGAGGTCGTTCCGGTAGACCGGGAAGCTTGAGGAGGGGACAGTGACGTTGAGTCGCAGGGTGAGATTTGCCGGGTCGGCCACGCCGGGGGCGTTGGCGGTGATGTCGAGGAGCAACGCGCCGTAGGAATACGAGACGGCGACGGCGATGGGGGCCGCGGACCGGTTCATCGCGCCGGTGGCTTCCTCGGGGAAAAGCCAAAAGGTCCCGCCGACGGCCCGGCCCTTGGAGCCCGGGAAAAACGCGAGGGAGGCGGCCCCTGCCTTGTAGGACGCGCCGTGGTAGGTCGCCTGGGGAACACCGAGGCCCGCGCTCGGGTGCACGCGCTCCTCGCCACCCTCCGAGAGACCCAGCCCGAGGACCGCTGTGGCGTTCCCGCCCTGCTCGAAAAGGAACGTGAGGAGGCTCCCGTCGGCGAGCGGCACGGAACCACTCGCGTGGTTAACGAGGTAGATCCAGACGAGCTCATGGGAGAGCGACCCCGAGCCCCCGCCCGCGTCGAACACAAGGGAGAAGTTGCGGTCGGACTGCCCCTCCACCAATTCGGGGAACAGGGACGTCAGCGGGTCGTCGGTTTCGTTCACCGCGACGAGGTAGTCCACGTGCGCTTGCAGCCACTCGAGCGCGGCGGGGCGCGAAGCGGGCAGCGCGGTGGTATTCACAAAGGCCTCCGCAGCAAGGCCGGAGGCTTCGGCGACCCACGGGTAGGGCGCATAGGCGAAGTCGGCAAGGACCTTCAGGGAGGCGCTGCGTGGGGCGCCCTCAAGGTACCCGCCGGCCCGGACGAGCGGCGCTTTGAGGTGGATCGGTTCGTTCTCGCCGTAGAGTGCACGGCCTGCCGCAAGCACCTGGAGGTGGAAATCGAGTTGCCCCGCGCCCAGAGGGGCTTCGTAGGCAAGCCACGCGGACCCTCCGAGCGTCCGGCCAGCAAGCAGTAGGGCTGACCCGCTGAAGTCGGCCTGGAACGTCCCGTGCCCGCCAATCAGCCAGTTCTCGAGCGACCAGACCACGGTCTCCCCGAAGGGCGAGGCCGTCGGGGCGTCCAGCGAATCGTTCATCGTGAGCGGGAATTCGTCGGCAGCCAGGGAGTGGTTCACGCGCAGCGTGAATGACAAGAGCCCCAGAGGCGCCTCGACGCGGTAGCTCGCATCGAGGCCTCCCTCCGTGAGCGCGTAGCTCGCCTCCACCTGGGCCGGTGCCGCCGCCGCGTCCGGGGGGGCGCCCGCGATCCGCGGGTGCAAGGTGAAGGTCAGGTCCGCCCGCGGCGCAGCGGCCGAGCCCCCGTAGGTGGCCGTGAGTGAAGTGGGCACGTACTCCGAAACCGCCGTCCGCAGCGTTGGGACCCCGAGCCCGGTCGCCTTTTCCGAGAGCACCGTGCCGCGATACGTAAGCGCGAGGCCACCGACGCCCCCCGACGGGTTTTCGGCAAGGAAGGGGAACCGCACAGCGAGGTCCGGCGTGAGCTGCAAGGCCGCCGACTCGCGGTTCACTTCGAGGACCCACGCGGTCTTCACGCTAAACTGGAATTCCCAGCCTGTCGCGTCGTAGAGCAGCGTGAAGTTCGCGTCCGACGACCGGGACGCAAGCTCCGGGAACACCCGCAGCAGTTTGTAGTAGCTCAAGTTCACCGCCAGGATGTATTGGACGTGAGCGTGTAGCCAAGCGAGCGCATCGGCGCGGTTGGTCGGCAGGAGCACCGAACCGACCATTCGGGAAGCGGGCAGGCCCGAAACCTCGGCCGAGATGGGTGAGTCCACAATGTCGAGCAAGGTCAGGTTGTGCGGCAGATCCGCAAGGAAGGCGGCGGCGCGTTCGAGAGGGCCGTTGAGGGAAATTTGGCCCTTCGCGCCCTCCAAGGTCGATAGGCCCGCCTGCGCGCCGGAAGCGAGGATTGCCACCCCCATTACCACGGCCGCGGCCCGGGGGAGCACGTCCCGGGAGCGTGCCCTGCCGACCCTTGCGAACAGGACCGCCGCGAAGGGAGCCAAGCGCCGCACCGAGAGGGCGGCAAGGAGCCACATGAGGGGCTCGACCGGTGCCAGGTACCGGAAGGAGGCGGTGCCCGCGGCGATGTAGAGGTACACCGTGAGCAGGAACGAGAAACCGACGACGAGCCAGGCTTCTTCGCGCCCGAGGTGAAGCGCCACGCCGATGGCGGCAAGGGCAAAGGCAGCCGCAACGCTAGGGACGAAGGCTCGCCAGAACCCCTCGGCCCGCCCCATTGCGTCGATGGGGATGAGCCCCAAGGCCTCCTGGTGGAGGGCCGCCGCGCTTGGGCCCGCGAGGACCTCGGACGGGAGGTTGTACCCCCACGTGAAAACGAGGTAGAGCCCCATGACGGCGACGGGCAAGAAGAGGTACGGCCGCTCGCGGAGCCCCTCGAGGCGTTTGATCCCTGCGCCCTGCCACCACCAGCCGTAGACGAGCAGGATGCCGACGAAAGGTGTCGCTTCGTACCGGAAAAGGGACGCGAGTGTGTAGGCGAGCGCGGCACCCCAAAGGAGGATGGGCCGGCCGGCCCTCGAGCGCTGCTGGAGCATGAGGCCGAAGAGCAAGAGCGCGACGGCGGGCTCGACGCCCATGGAGATCGCGGAGTTCAGGGCATCAAACGGGCTCACGGCGAGGAAGGCGGCGGCAAGGATGGCGCACACGCGGCCGGCGGGGGCCGCCAGCGCGACAAGGGCAAGGCTCGCGGCCAGGTACGCGCCCACGCTGACCGAACGCAGGAGCGCAGGCTCCGTGGTGCCCGCCGCGCCCATGAAGATGCTCGCTACGATGTCGTAGCCGGGCAGCCAGTAGCCCCTGTGCGCCAAATTGAAGGGGTCAAAGAGGCCGCCCGTGCCCTGGCTGTAGGCGGCCGCCCACCAGTGGGAGGAGCCGTCCTCGTAGTAGTCGCCGGCTTTGAAGCGGGAAACGCGCAGCGCGACGCCAAACGATAGGACGGCGAGGAGGCTGGCGCAAGCCGCAAAGTCCCATCTCGAGGGCGGGGCTCTTCGCCGCCGCCTCACTTCGGCGTCGGGACCCACTGGACGTTCTTCCCCCAGAGCCACCAGTTCAGCGTCGCGTAAAGGGCCGCGCCCGTCTCGACGATGGCGCCGATTGGGGTCGCGGCGAGGATTTTCGCGTGCCCGAGCAGGCGCCTGTGCGCCGGCATCGTGGAGCGCTGCAGGTTCTTGTGGAGCCCAATCTGGCTCGTCCCGAGCCAGAGGAAGAGCCCGGGGATGAGAAGCATGGAGAAGTCGCGCCAGGCCTGCGGGATGGCTGAGGCGATCGTCGTGTGGGCGAAGGCGTCGGAGGCCGCGATGAGCGCGAGCGTGATGCTGAGGAACCCCGCGAAAAAGCCGAGGCCGTACACGGATAGCCGCGCGACGACCACGGTCTTCAGCCGCCGCAATTCGCGGCGCGGGATGGCCTTGTATTCGGGGTCAGTGCCGATCACATCGATGGACTGCCAGACGCCCGTAACCCAGCGGATGCGCTGGCGAACGCTGTCCCGGACCGAAAAGGGCGGCTGCTCGAGAATGGCGGCTCCGGACCACCCGAAGATCCCCTTCCCCTTCAGGGCGAAGGCGCGCATCCCGAAGAGCAGGTCCTCTGCGACGAGCGCCTTCCCGCGTGAAAGCCCGAGGTCCCAGCCAAGCTCCATGAGCAGGTTCTCCTCGACCACGAGGTTGCTGCCGTGCAGGTGGTAGGGCGGCGGGTTCTCCATGAGGATGTGGCAGTGGAAGCAGTCGAACACGCGGTTCGATTCGAGCTGCCTTGAGACGACATTCGAGCGCTCCCAGTCGAGCGGATAGAGGATCGGGCCCTCCGCGAGCTTCAGCTTGCCATCGGAGCGGATGATGTTGAAGAGCAGGCGCACGTAATCGATGGGTTCCATCACGGACTCCGCATCGAAGTGGACGACATAGCCGCGCTCCTCGTCGAGCGACTTGCGCCATTCCGTGCTGTAGTGGAGGGCCCGCGCTTTGAGCCTCGTTCCGCGGGGCGTCTTGTAGCTCGGGGGGACAAGGAGCGTACGCACAGAGATCGGCGGGTTCGGGAAGGCGTCCCGCAGTTCCCGGACGTCCTCGGGGTCCTCCGTGACAATATCGACCATCACGCGGCCTTTCCAGGGCACGTGCTCCGCGCAGCGGATGGCCGATTCGATCCCACGCTTGACGACACGGATCTCGCGGCCCCGGGTCGTAATCTGGAACTTGATGAGCGGGGTCGTCTTGAGCGAGCGCTTGTCCAATTCGCGTTGGACGTCTGGGATCTCAGGCGTCGTGTTGGTGACGAAGCCCTCGCGACCCAGGATGTACGAGCGGTAGCCGTCGAAGAGGTACACGACGGCGCCGATCGCCCAAAGGATGTGGGCGATGATCCAGACGATTTCGATCGGGGTCATTGCGGGCCAACACCCCTAGCGCCAGGCGCTCCGTAAAGCAGGAATCCGGCGCCGTTCGACGGGCTAAACGTTCGGCAATTCGTTATGCGGACGGATGGGGAGGCCGGGCAATTCATAAGTCGTACGCATCCAGCCTGCGAGACCGAAAGGACGGGCCCACCTGGGTCCGCAGATCTCATAACTTCAAGTCGGTCGATTGCGGACTAGCATATGATCCTTTGTCAAACTCCCGCAGGGCCCAGGAACGACCGGTCATACGACAAGGCGAGGAGAAAACCCACCCAAACGGACAGCCCTCAGCCAGGGAAGGGCTCGCCTAAAGCGCCGGAAGGCGAATCGTGAAACGCCGAAGAAACAGACGTGTGGGGCGGCGCCAGCGGAGGCGCGCGAAGGGCCTGAAAAAGGCGGCTCACCCGGGCCGCGGGAGGACGTGTGACTCAAGTCCTGCTGCGCAAGACAACCTCGAAGTGGTCGCCAAGCCCGCGCAGGATGGGCCGCCTGCAAAGCCCCACGTCAGCGGACTCGAGCAGTTTGAGGAGGCCGGGCGCGCGACGCAGGCGCGACGCCACGTACGGAGGCGGCAGCGCGACGGGAAGCGCGAAGAGGTCCTCGACCGCGAAGTCCGGGGCGAAGGCACGAGCAAACGAGGCCGGTGTGTAGGTGTAGATGGCAATCGGAGGGCCACCGCCTTCGCCGTGCAGATCGGACCAGCCCCGCACCTGCCGGCGGAAGGCGCGCCTGAAGTCTCCGGTCGCGAGGTACACGGCTGTTTCCCATGCGCAGTACCGGTTGAGGATCATCCCGACCAGCCGGGAGCCCGGGGAAAGGAGGCGCCCAAGGGCTCGGGCGGTCGCTCGAAGGTCGGGCTCGCAGTTGAAGGGCCCAAGGGTCGCGTAGCAACCGCGGAACGTGCCGGCCCCAACTTCGTCGAGCAGGCTCGGCAAATCCGCAGTCGAACCGATGCGGAAGTCGCACAGCTCGGCCACGCCTTCGGCACGGGCCCTTTCTCTCGCCCGTGCCTGCATGGGGCCGGAAGGGTCGATCCCGACCATGCGGAAGCCCCTCCTGGCCAGGTGGACGGCTTCGAAACCGGTGCCGTACCCGATCTCAAGCAAGGGCCCCGGCGCGACGAATGCGCGCTCGAGGGTGGCGAGCGACTCTCGCCGGATGTAGCGGTGCACCGGGTTGTCGGCGTCCAGCGCATCCAGGAGCTCGACCTCGGCGCCGAAGTATTGGCCGAGCGCCTCGTAATAGCGGTCCGTCGGCGCCATCAGGTCTTCCCCTCCAGTTTCGCGATGAGCCCGCCAAGGGGGAGCCCCCAGATTCCTTGGACGACGAACGACGTCTCGCCGGACGCGGGGTACCGCACCGGCACGCCATCGAACGTCGACCCTTCGAGGTGGAACGCGACGACGCGGCCCACGCCGAGAGGCTGGACGAGAGAGGTGAGTCGGCCGGCCGCGGCGACTGCGGGGCTCGGGTGGGTTCGGGCCTCGCCGGCGATTGAGTAGACGAGTTGGGCTCGAGCGAGGTTTTCGAGCGCCGAGGTGTCAAAGTCGATGAACGTCGCGCGCCTGTGCCTCGCGGGATTCGGCCGGGTCGAGTGCCCTTTGACGGTGGGGACGGCGCCAGAGGGCGCCGCGTCGGGCGCGCTTGGGCCGCCCGCGGGCGCCTTGAATGGGAAGGGAACCACGCGCTCGTTCGACGCCGTCCGGTGGAATGTGGGCCACGCGCGCGCCCCCTTGCGCAAGTCGGGGCGGTCGACAAGACGGACCCTCCCGTCCCACGAGCCGACCGCGAGCGTCGCGCCCCCCTCGGCGTTTCCCGCGACCGCGGCCGCTCCGAAAATGGGCCCGTCCGTGGCGATGGCAACGGATGGAGGATGGCCCGGTCTTGCCTCGTGGAGGTTCCCGTCCCAGCCGCCCACGAAGATCGCGAGGGGACCGCCTTCGCCTTTTTCGGCGGCGATTGGCGATGCCCAAAGGTAGCCGCCGAGATCCTGGGGGAAGCCGGCGAGGGCGCGGCCTGCCCCGTCAAAAGCGTAAAGCTTGTCGCAGCCGACGAGGATGGCCGCCAGGCCATCGCCCTGCAGGTCGACCACGATCGGCGAACCCACCGCGTAGGTCCCGAGGCGCCGCGGGAAGCCCGCCACCGGGTCGCCCCCCGCGCGAAGCGCTTCGAGGTTGCGGGCCGCGACGACGGCTTCGAGCCGGCCGTCGCCGTCAATGTCCGCCACGGCGGCCGATGACCAAATCGGCCAGCCGAGGTCGAGCGGAAAGCCCGGCAACTCCGTCCCGTCCAGCCGCAGCGCGTGGAACCGGCCGGCCCAGTCGCCCACCAAGATCTCGGGGCGGCCGTCGCCGTCGAAGTCGCACACCGCTGGCGTCGCGCTCACGAAGGCCCCGCAACGGAAGGGGAAGCCCGGGAGCGAAAGGCCCGCCCCGTCGACACACCAGATCCCTCCGTCGTCCGAGCCGAATGCGAGCCGCTCGCCGGCCACGCCCGCCGCCCGGCGGAACACCGCGGGCGAGCTGTACACGTCAAGACCTGTCCGGACGAGCGGGCTCAGTCGGCCCCCGCCTGCCCCGGCGGCCGCGTAGACCCAACCGTCGTCACACCCGACAACAACTTGGCGCCGGCCATCCGAGCCCATCAGCGCCGGGGTCGACGCGATCGGGCGGCTCCCTCGGCCGAGTGCACGGGGTTTCGCCCGCGCCCCCCCGCCAAGGGCCCAGAGGCGCCGCGACGCGACGACGAACTCGTCGGCGCCGTCGCCGTCCACATCGGCGACCTGAACGGAGGCCGAGATCGGGTACCCTGTGTTGAAGGCCCGTGGCCGCGACATCCGGGCGGTCAAGCGCGCTCTCCCCGTGAAGAACGCTTCGGGCCGGGGCCCCCGGGCGAGGGCCCTCTCACTTGCCCGAAGCCTGGACCGTGAGGAGCCCCTCGCGCTCCGCGCGGGGGGGGCCAAGCGCCGCGGCGCGGTTCATCGTGGCTTTCTGCGCGTCCTTCGAAATCGGGAAGGCCGGGTTCTCCACGCGCGGGTCGACGGCTCGCGAGAGCACGTCAAGCACCCAATGGACAGGCGCGAAGACGCGGCGCGCGTCCCCGATCGCCGGGGGCGAGAAGAGCGAGGTGAGGAAAACCCGGATGAGTTGCCAAGTGTAGTAGCGCTCCGGGTAGGGACTTGCCCAGACAAGCCGGTTGTTGTTCGAGGAGGTCCACTCGACCGGCAGGAGCCGGTCCTTCACGACGTCGTAGAAGGGGGTGCCCTTGAGCGGGTAGGCGACCGTGGCATGGAACACGTCCGGCTCGAGTTTCTTGAGCTGCGAGCCGCCCTCGAAGTGCGGCCCCGCCTTGATCGTCGAGGCCATGCCCTTGCGGATCTCGGTGCGCACCGTCACCTTGGCGCCCATTTCGATCGCGGTGCCGGCCACCTCGCCGTCGCCCTGGGCATAGTGCACGTCGCCGATGAACAGCCCGCAGCCGTCCACGAAGCAAGGTAGCAGCAGCGTGGTGCCGACCACCATTTGCTTGACGTCCATGTTGCCGCCGTTCTCTCGCGGCGGGATGGTGCGCAGGCACTTGTCCTTGTTGCTGCCATTGGGGCCGCAAACGGATGCGGGCAAGGCGCCAGTGGGTTGCGGCGGCAGGGCCACGCCGCCGGCCTTGCCCAGTTGCGTTTCGCGCGCCTCCCAGGCGTCCACTTCGGGCAAACCGG
>JBGPNV010000015.1:0-21475 GCA_041487695.1 Thermoplasmata archaeon
GAAAGGTGGCAGACCATGGCGGAAATCAAGACGGTGCTTGTGTGCGGGGCGGGGACGATGGGCTCCGGGATCGCGCAGACCTTTGCCTCTGCCGGATTCAACGTCAAGATGTACGATGTGAGTCAGCAGTTCGTCGAAGGGGGATTCAGGAAAATCCAGGGCCCCTTGATGAAGCGCGTCGAGCGCGGGAAGATGAAAAAGGAGGACGTGGACGCCATCCTCGGGCGGATCAAGGGCACCTGGGACCTCAAAGACGCCTGCAGCGGCGTCGACTACGTCGTCGAGGCGGTCTTTGAAGACATGAAGGTCAAGAAAGAGGTGTTCAAGACGCTGGACGACCACGCGCCCACCCACGCAATCCTGGCGTCGAACACCTCCTCGCTCTCGATCAGCGAAATGGCGGCCGCAACCAAGCGCCCCGAGAAAGTGATCGGGATGCACTTTTTCAACCCCGCCCCGGTGATGCAGCTCATCGAAGTCATCCGCGGAGCGGCAACGAGCGACGAGACGGTTGCGGCCTCGAAGGCGCTTGCCTCGAAACTTGGCAAGGTTCCGGTGGAAGTCAGGGAGTCGCCGGGCTTTGTCGTGAACCGGCTCCTCGTGCCGATGATGAACGAGGCCTTCAACCTCCTGCAGGAGGGGGTCGCCTCGCCCGAGGACATCGACAAGGCGATGAAGCTCGGCACAAACATGCCGATGGGCCCCTTCGAGCTTGCCGACTACACGGGGCTCGACATCGGGCTCCACACGATGGAGACGCTCTTCCACGAGACGGGCGACCCGAAGTTCCGCGTGAGCCCTTTGCTTCGCAAGTATGTGCGGGCAGGCCGCGTCGGGATGAAGGCCGGCAAGGGCGTGTACAACTACAACGAGAAGGGCGAGAGGGTAGCCTGACTGCAGGACGCAAAGGGGGAGGGGCGAAAGGCGTGGAGTTCAAACACCTGATCATGGAACGGGAGGGCCCGCTCGCGGTCCTCACGGTCAACCGGCCCGACGCGCTGAACGCGCTGAACTCGAAGGTGCTCGAGGAGCTCACGGAGGCGGTCGACGCGATCGCCAAGGACAAGGAACTGCGCGTCGTAATCCTCACGGGCGCGGGCCCGAAGTCCTTCATCGCGGGGGCCGACATCGGCGAGATGGCGGGGCTCACCCCCGTCGAGAACCGGCATTTTGCGGGCCTCGGCGCGGCGATCCTGCGCAAGATGGAGACGATGGACAAGGTCTGGATCGCCGCGGTGAACGGCTACGCCTTCGGCGGCGGCCTCGAGACGGCGATGGCCTGCGACATCCGGTACATGGCCGAGACCGCGAAGGTCGGACTTACGGAAGTTTCGCTCGGAATCATGCCCGCCTTCGGCGGGACGCAGCGGCTGCCGAGGCTCGTTGGCGCAGGCAAGGCGCGCGAACTCATCTACACGGCCGCGCGTTTTGACGCGCAGGAGGCCCTGAAGATCGGGCTCGTCCAGGCGGTATTCCCCCCCGACAAGCTGATGGCCGGAGCCCGCGAGCTTGCGGGGAAGATCATCGCGAACGCGCCGCTTTCTGTCGCCTACTGCAAGGCCGCGATCGACCGCGGGCTGCAAGAGGACTTCGACCGGGCGCAGGCGCAGGAGATCGACGCGGCTTCGATCCTCTTCTCGACCGAAGACAAGCGCGAGGGGCTCACGGCGTTCGTGGAAAAGCGCAAGCCGACGTACAAAGGGCGCTGACGTCAGAGGCGCACGTGGAGGACGGGCCCCTGCCCGTCGTCGGCCGTGGAAAGGACGCCCGCGAAGGTCACGTGCGCGCCGACCTCGACGGTAAGTTCGATGAAGGCCTCCGAGTGGAGGAGGACTTTCAAGTCCGTGGAATTCGTGAGGACGCCGACCTCGCCGTCGCGCCCGTCGGCGGCGTTCAGGTGGCCCCAACCCACGGGTCCGGCAAAGGCGACCGGCCGGCAACGGAGGTCTTTCCACGAGGCGAGCAGTTCGTCGGGCGAGAGCACGAGGGCGCCACCGCCGGCGGGCACGACCCCCGCCGGCGTGTCGACCACAAGTTCCCTCTGGCCCTGGTAGTCGGCAAGGCCGGCCCTCAGAAGGACGAGCGTGAACGAGGAACCCGGAGGGGCTCCCCGGGGCAGGAAAACGGTCGCGCGGATCCCTGCGCAGTCGGTTGCGCTGGCCACGGCGGCCCCTCCCGCGACCTGCCGCACGCGCTCAAGGAACGCGCGGACGAGGACCTGGCTGCCCGGCCCCAAGCGCAGCGCCTCTGGCAGGGGGACGGCACGCTCGGGCGGGACGAGGTCCGAAGCGAAGGTCCCCAGAAAACCGACCGCCATCAGCGAGAGCCCCACGCAGAACCCGAGCCAACGCATGGGAAAGGCCACCTGGAACCACGGTGCGCTCCCTCGAAATGAAGCTGCCGCGATGACCATCGCTCACCGGCTGATCCATCATGGGAGGCCCCGGCGCGCCCGGGTCTGATGCATCAACAGAGGGGCGAGGGTTATCCCGAAACGTTGAAAGAGCGCGCGGCGCCACGGCGCGGGCGGATGCTCGACCCTGAGGCGCTTGCGGCGGCCATGCTGGGGACGATGGTGGGCTGCGCGGTCGGCCTCATGGCCGGGCTTGTGCCGGGCCTCCATGCAAACAACCTCTCCCAGGCGCTGCTTGGCGCACGCCCGCTCTTTGTCGCATCGATGGCGTGGGTGCTCGCCGCCGGGGCGAGCGCCGAGAGCGGGCCCGCGCTCTTTGCCTCCTGCGGGTTCCTCCTTGGCGTCGCGCTCGGCCACGCGTTCACGGACGAAATCCCGGCCGTCTTCCTCGGAGCGCCCGACCCCGACACGGCGCTCTCCGTGCTGCCCGGTCACCGGCTCCTGCTTGCGGGGCTCGGCGGTGCCGCCGTGCGGGCGGCGGCGGTCGGCTCGGCGCTCGGCGTCCTCTTCTCGCTCCCGCTCGTCCCCGTGCTCGCGGGCTTGCTGGGGGCCCCTTTCAACCTCTACGCCGCCGCCGAGCGGTTTGTGCCCCTGCTCCTGCTCTGCGCCGCGGGGGTCTTGGTTTGGGGGCAGGCCGGCCGTCCCGAGGCGGGCCTCTCACGGCGCCGGGCACGGGCCTATTCGCTCGGTCTCCTGCTCGTTTCGGGCGCCCTTGGCGAACTGGTCGTCTTTTCCGGCGTGGTGCTGCCCGACCTGCGGATCTTCAGGGTCGCGGGGGTCTTGGCCGGCGGGCATATGCTTTCGCTCTTCGCGGGCCTCTTTGGGCTGCCGACGCTGCTTTTGGCCGTCGCGGTCCCGCCCCCGAAAAGCCTCGAAGTCGGGGCGGAGAGTGCACTCCGGCTACCGCCTCGGCGGCTTGTCGCCTCGGCGGCCCTTGGCACCGGCGCGGGGGCGGCCGTCGGTTGGCTTCCGGGCGTGGGGGCCTCGCAAGCCGCCGTCTTGGCGACCAGCGTGCGGGAGGGCTGGCGGCCGCGCACCCGGGGCAGGCGCGGCGAAGCCTCGCCCGAGGATGCCGCCGAGTTCCTCGTCGTCCAAAGCGCGGTCGCCTCTGCGAACCTCGTGTTCAACCTCGTCGCGCTCTTCTCGCTCCTGCGCGTGCGCAGCGGGACGATGGCGGCCCTTGCCGACGTCGGCGGGGGCGCGGTCGCGCGCTGGGACTCCCTTGCCGCGCCGCCCGACTTGCTTGTCGCGCTGCTCCTCGGCACGGCCCTTTCCCTCCCGCTCTGCTTGGCGGGCGCCCTTGTGCTGGGGGCCGCCTGCGGGAGGGTCTATAGCCGCGTGCCCCCGCGGGCGCTCGCGGGAGCGGTCTTCGTCGGCTTGGTGCTGTTGATCGTGGCCCTCGAAGGGGTGGGAGGCCTGCTCGTCGCCGCGCCGGCCCTGCTTCTCGGGCTTGTGCCGCCCTTGGCGGGCGTGAAACGCGTCCACCTGATGGGCGCAATCCTCTTGCCCGTGGTCATCAGGCTCCTCGTCTTGCCTTGAGGCTCTTTTCGCGTCGGCGGAAAACCCGCTGGCCCTAGCCAGGGACCGCGGCCAAAGGGGTTTAAGGGGGGTCCTGGCCTTCGGCCCCTTGGGGGTTACAAGTGGCGGGATTCCACCGGGAACCCGGGCAAGACAAACCCGAGGGCGGTCTGCCCGCGGTCCGGGCGCCCTCCGCACCCCTTTCCGCCACATCGGGCCGCGTCAACGGCAGCCTCGCGGCCGGGCGCGGCCGCGTGAACGGCTCGCAGGTCGCTCCCCGCAGCGGGAGCACGAACGGGCGGAGCCCATGGGTCGGACCTCCCCGTGGCGGGCGGACACCCGCAAAGGCCCGCGCTCGGGCGCTTGCGGTCCTCCTCGCCGCCGCGGTTCTCCTTCCCTCCTTCCTCGTCCTTGGCCTCATGGACCATTCGCCGCGGTTCGCGGCGGACGGCGACTTTGGTGAGTGGCAGGGGGTGCCCTCGTTTCCGGACGCCGAAGACACGGGTGCGGCTGGGCCCGACCTCACCACCGTGCGGCTTGCGGAGCGCGACCGCGTCCTTTTTGTGGAGGCCGAGGCGGCGGGGCCAATCCTTGCCCCGCAGGGCCCGAGCGCGGTGAGGGTGTTCGTGGATGCCGACGGCGACCCGCGGACCGGCTTTGACTTGGGCGATGTAGGAGCCGACCTCATGCTCGAGGCCGCGGCCGACGGGCCGGCGCGGGTGGCCTCCGCCCTCTTTGCCTTCTCGCCCGCGCGCGCCTCGGACGACTGGCACGGGTGGGAGCGCGTCGGGCCGGGCACGATCGCCTTCGAGGGCGCGCGGTTCGAGGCGGCGGTCCCGGGGATCGTCCTTCGACGCGCGGGCGTGGTGGTGGCCCTGAGCTCGCCCCGCGGCGAAGACGTGCTCGACCCGCCCGCGTCGCTCCAGGGCGCTCTCGTCGTCCTCCAGTCGACCGGCGGGCCCCAGGTGCTCGCGCAGCGCGCGCAAAACGCGTCGCTGCTCGGCCTTACGCTCTCGGCTACCGGGGCGGAGCTCGGCATCGACACCCTCGAATTCGTCCCCTCGGGGCCCGCGGACTTCCGGGCGCTCCAGGGCGCCAGGCTTGTCCTGCCCGGCGCACGCACCGTGAACGTGACCTCCTTGTCTCCCGAATCCCTTTCGTTCAAGCTCGAGCCGCCCCTCGAGGTCGGGGCCGGTGCGCCTGCCTCCGTGGACCTCCTTGGCGACTTGGCAGCCGGCGGGCCTTTCGCGGACCTTGCGGGGCGCGCCTTTGGGGCGCGGGTGTCGGGCGTGGGCCACACGCCCTCCGACCGACTCCTGGTCCTGCGGCCGCGCGAGCTTGCGCCCGCGGCCTACCTCTCCTTCATCGCGGCCGCCCCCGTGGTCGACGGGGCCTTCGGGGAGTGGCGGCTCGCCGGTGCGGCCGCCGACCCGCCGGACTTGTCGAGCGTGCCGGGGGAGGACCTCCTCGGCGTGCGGGCGATGACAAGCGGGCGTGCGGGCGCATTTTTCGCCGAGACGCGCGGCGCCATCCTTGAGGGCGCGGGGCCCGCCGAAATGCCCCCGCTCGTCGCGGTCCCCGTGGAGAGGGCGCCCTCGGGCGAGGCGGCAGGCACCGCGGCGCCCCCGGCGCTTCAGGAAAACCCGGCTCCGCTTTCGGTGGACGACCGCCTGCTCGTCTACCTCGACGCGGACAGCGACCCGTCGACAGGGTTCCGGCCCGCGCTCGACGTGCCGGTCGGCGCCGAGTTCGTGGTCGAGGTCGCCGGCCGCTTCTCGTGGGCCGCGCGCGGACAGCTCCTCGCCTTCGCGGGCGCCTCGCCTTTCGAGTCGCGCTGGACGGTGGAAGGGCCGGTCAAGGCCGCCGCCCAGGGGTCGGCGCTTGAAGGGGAGATCCCCGAGCAGGTTTTCCAGGCAGCGGGCGCCGCCCGCGTCTTCTTCCAGACCGTGGCCTGGACCGGCCAGACGGGGGACCTCTCCGACGCGCTCCAGGAGGCCTCGGTGGAAGGGGTAAACGCCGAGAACCTCCTGCAATTCCGCTCCGTCACGTTCGACCCCCTGCGGGGCGCCCCGCCGATTCGGGCGGGGCTCACGCTTGCCGCCCCCGACGGCTACTGGGTCGTCCAGCTCAAGGCCGCCCCGACCACGGCGGTGCTGGGGTCGCTCGAGAGCGCCGGCGCGACGCTCTACGGCTATGTCCACTCGAACGCCTACCTCGCAAGCATGGACGAAGACCAGGCCCAGAGGCTCCGCGCCATGCCGGAGGTCCGTTGGGTCGGGGTGTACGAGCCCGCGTTCAAGTTCCCCCTCGACCCGGCGGCGTGGGGGGAAGGCCCCCTCACGCTCCTCGCGCTCCTCTTCACGCGGCCGCCCGACCTGGAGGCGCAGGTCGAGGCCGTGGGGGGCAAGGTGCTCTCCGCCACCGAGGCCTCGCTGCGCCTGCGAATCAACGGGAGCGACCTCGAGGCTTTCGGCCGGATCCCCGCGGTCCAGTACGTCGACCTCGAGAGCCAACGCGTTCCCCTCAACGATGTGGGGCGCGCGCTCCAGGGCGTGAACCTGACATTCTCACGGAACGGGCTCAACGGCTCGAACATCGTCGTCGGCATCAGCGACACGGGGCTCGACTTCACGCACCCGGCCTTTGACGACACGGGCAACAGCTCGAGCGGGCCGCGCTTCGACGGCCGCATCATCGGCTACTTCCGGTATGGCGCGGCCTACGGCGACCGCGACGGGCACGGCACCCATACGGCCGGGTCGATCGCGGGCGACGGGGACCTTTCGGACACGGTAAACGGGAACACGGCGGCTCCCGGCCAATTCCGAGGCGTTGCGCCGGCGGCCTCGCTCGTGGTCACCCAACTCATCGATCCGAACAGCACGCCGCCCGCCGACGACGCCGTGATTGCCGACCAGGAGTCGTATGGCGCGACCGTGTCCTCGAACTCCTGGGGGTACACGTCGGGGTCTGTGGGCATTACCGACTATGACTCCCACGCGTACCTCATGGACCAAGCGGTCATCGACTCGAATACGAGCCGGCCGGGCCTGCAGCCGATGACCATCGTCTTCGCGGCGGGCAATGATGGCTCCGGGGCCGACACGGCGGGCACGCCCGGGACGGCGAAGAACGTCATCACGGTGGGGGCCTCCGAGTCGAACCGCGGCTACGACAGCTACGCCGACAACGCGTCCTCGATTGCGACGTTCTCCTCCCGGGGGCCCACGGACGACAGGCGCATTAAGCCCGACGTCGTCGCCGTGGGCACCTACGCCCTTTCCACTCAATCGAGGACGAGCGGCTGCGCCTGCACCTTTGGCGGTTGGGACCTGATCTGGACCGGCGCGAACTACGCGTTCGAGGGCGGCACAAGCCAGGCAACGCCCCAGGTGGCGGGCATTGCGGCGCTCATCCAGCAGGACATCAACGACACGTGGGGGCGCATCCCGTCGCCGGCGCTCGTGAAGGCTTCGATCATCAATGGGGCCGAGGACTTGGGTTATGGCTACGAGTTCACGGGGGGCGTGACCGGCCCGATGTCGCAGGGGTGGGGCCGCGTGAACGTAAGCCGTTCGATCGACGGCCCGCCGAACGGGACGGTCCTGCTTTTCGACGAAGGGCCGGTCGTCGGCAGCGGCGATGTCTCCGTGCGCGGCTTCAACGTCTTCAACTCGAGCACCCCCCTCAAGGCGACGCTCGTTTGGACCGACCAGCCGGGGAATCCGCAGGACACCCCCACGCTCGCGGAACTCGTGAACGACCTTGACTTCACCGTCCGGGCGCCCAACGGGACCGTGTACCACGGCAACAAGTTTCAGGGGTCGTGGTCGAGGGCGAACAACAGTTCCTTTGACCGGCTCAATAACACGGAGAACGTCTTTGTGCAGGCACCCTCGGTTGGCACCTGGACTCTCGAGGTCTCGGGGTACTCGGTCAAGTCGGCCGCGCAAAAATTTGCCCTTGCCGTTTCGGGGAACCTCACGGAACGGGCGCCGCCCTCGGTCGCGGATGTCCATTTCGTGCCCGGGGCGCCTTCGGATGCGAGGTTTGGCTGGAACGTAAGCGCGGTCGGCTCGGTCAACGGCGACGCCTATGCCGACCTCGTGGTCGGTGCCCCGGGCGATTCCAACGGCAACGGCTCCGTCTACATTTTTTTCGGCGGCTCGGGCAAGACCTTCGCCAACCTCAGCGTCGCCTTGGCCGATGTGAGGATCAACGGGACAGCCGGCGAGTCGTTCGGTTCGGCGCTCGACACCTCCGGCGACTACAACGGCGATGGGACGGACGACCTGATCGTGGGAGCGCCATCCGGTGGCAGGGCGTACCTGTACTATGGCGCGGCGACTTGGTCGAGCCCCTCGCCCGCGGTCACGTTCGTGGGCCTTTCGGCCGACCGGTTCGGCTCCGCGGTGCTCCTTGCGCCGCTCGACAACCGCTCCGGTGCGGAGGCCGTGGTCGGCGCCCCCTTGAACGGGAGCCTGAAGGGGACCGCCTATGTGTTCGGCGGCACGCCGCCGGCATCGACTTGGAACGCCTCGGCGGCCAATGCGACATTCCAGGGCGCCACAAACGGGTCGCGGCTGGGCAGCGCTCTCTCGGCCGGCGACGCCGACGGCGACGGGAAGGTCGACCTCGCTGTCGGCGCGCCGGGCGCCTCGCTCGTCCGGCTTGCCAAGGGCGGCGGCGCGTTTGGCTCCCTTGCCTTCAACGCGACGGTCTCGGGCATCCCGGGAAGCGCCTTCGGCGCAAGCGTCTCGCTCCGCGGCGACGTGAACGGTGACGGGAAGGGCGACCTCGTTGTCGGCGCCCCCCTTGCCAACGACTCCGCGGGGGCGGCCTACGTGTTCTTCGGCACCTCTCCGCTTGGGGACGGCCAAGTCATCCGGTACTACTTCTTCGACGACGTGGAGGCCGGCGCCACGAAATGGGACGAAATGAGCGGCGGCTCGATTGCCGCGAGCCCATGGAGCCTCTCCTCGTCCGTGTTCTACGGGCCCGGCGCCTCGGGCAACTCCTGGCAAGACTCGAGCGGGTCGTACGCCAACAGCGAGGACGCCTCGATCGCATTCAAAGACGGCGTGAACTTGAGCGGCGCCACGAATCCCCTCCTTACGTTCGTCTACCGCGCGGACTTGTGGCAGACCGCCACGAACCGCGATGGTTTCCTCGTCAAATACACGACGAACAACGGTTCGACGTGGGCCCAGGTGAACGGCAACAACAGCGAGGGGAACTATGATGTCCTCGGCTACGACCCGCCCGGCTCTGCGACCACCCCGATCAGCTCCCTTTACGCCTTCACGTATGACCGCTTCGTGTGGCGGCAGGTGTCCTTCAATTTGACCTCCCTTGTCGGGAACGCCTCTGTGAAGGTCCGCTTTGAGTTCGGTTCCGATTCGGCAAACACGGCCGACGGCGTGTACCTCGACAACATCGCGCTGCGCGAAGCGCGCCCGTCGAGCCCCGACCTTGCCCTCTACGGGGAGGGGGCCGGCGACGCGTTCGGCTTCGCCGTCGCCGCTGTGGGCGACGCGAACGCGGACGGCACGGCCGACTTTGCTGTAGGCGCGCCCTACGCGTCGCCTGGAGGCCTCTCCCGCGCCGGCAAGGCGTTCCTCTTCACCGGTTCCCCCTCGCTCAACGGGACGAACACCTCCGGAAGCGCGGCCGAGGTGCTTTCGGGCTCGTCGGCGGGCGCGAACCTGGGGTGGTCGCTTGCGGCCCTCAGCGGGTTCAACAATTCCGCCGCGACGTTCCTGTTTGCCGGCACGCCGGGCGCTTCGGGCGGCGCGGGCGGCGCCTCCGTCGGCAACGCGACCTCCCCGATCCCGGAATTCGGCAGCGTGGCGCTCCCCGCAAGCCTCGTGGGGCTTGCGGCCCTCGGGCTTCGGCGCAGGCGCCGCCAGGTCCTTTAGACCTTCAGCTTCCCGCCGTTCACGTCTTTCACGAACGCCCGGACGAGGGCAAGCTCGCGGTCGACGTCCCGCAGGTCCAGCATCAGCGCCCACGAGTGGAGGTAGCGCACGGAGAGCGAGACGATCGCCGTGGGGACGCCCTCCCTTGAAAGGTGGATCGGGCCTGCATCGGTGCCCCCGATGAGCGGCTTCTTGACCTGGTAGGGGAGGCGGAGGCGCTCGGCCGTGGCGATCAGGTGCCTTACAATGCGGGGAGGCACGATTGTGGTGTGGTCGGCCGCCGTAATGACGGGGCCCTTGCCCATCGCGGAGGGTCGCTTGGGTTCGGGCACCGACGGGAAGTCGCCGGCAGCCGTCCCCTCCAGGACGAGTCCGTAGTCCGGCTCGAGCCCAAAGGCCGCCGGGCCGGCTCCGCGCGTGCCGACTTCTTCCTGCACGGTCCAAACGAGGTCCGCGTTGGCGCCCTCGAGGTCCTCGGCGAGCCGTGCCATGACGGCGCAGCCTGCGCGGTCGTCGAACGCCTTGCCCAAGACGATGTTTTTCGAGAGGGCCTCGAAGAGCGTGGCGGGCACCATGGGGCTCCCGATGCGGATGCCCTTCGCCTTCATCTGGGCCCTTGTGAGGCCGGTGTCGACGGTGAGGTCGTCGACGGGGATGACCTTCTCGCGCTCGGCGGGGGTCGTGATGTGCGGGGGCTTCACGCCCATCGTCCCCGCCGCGCGGCCCTTGTCGCCGATGACGGTCACGCGGCCGCCCGGCAGCACGCGCGGGTCCCACCCCCCGAGCGTCGTGAACCCCAGGAAGCCGCCTTCGTAGAGGTGCGTCGTGATGAACCCGACCTCGTCCATGTGCGCGGCGACCATGAGGCGCGGGCCCTTGCCCTCAAAGGACGCGATGAGGTTGCCCAAGCGGTCGGTCCGCAGCGTGTCGGCGAAGGGCCGGACGACCTGCGAAAGGTACGCGCGCACGTCGTCTTCGGACCCCGGAGGGCCGGCGAGGTTCGAGAGGTCGCGCAGGAGGGCGAGCGTGTTTTGCGCCATGGGAAGGAACGAGCGCCCCCTCGGGCGATAAAAGTTCGGAGGGCCCCGGAGGGAATAGATCAAGTCGGGCTGCGGGCTTTCAGCCCCCCGTGCCCGCCCTGAGGCCCCGCGTGCAGATGCGCCCCGCCAAAGCTGGCGAAATGGACGCCTGCGCGCGCGTCTTCGTCCGCGCGGTGAACGACCTTTCAAGGCGGACCGGCACGCCGGTCGCGCCGAGGAAACCCAAGCTGATCGCCAAGCGCCTCGGGCACCTGCGCCGCACCGACCCCAAGGGGTTCCAAGTCGCCCTTGAGGGCGGGCGGGTCGTCGCCTTCGCCTCCACAATCCTCCGCGAGAACATCCACTTCCTCTCGATGTTCTGGATGCTCCCGTCGCTCCAGAGCCGCGGCATCGGCCAAGAGCTCCTGTCGAGGGCCTTTGCGGGGGAAAAGGAGCCGCCGGGGACGGTCCGGTGCGTCTATGCGTCCTTCGACCATAGGGCGCAGAGGCTCTACGTGAAGTTCGGGATGGCCCCGCGCTCCGTCGTCTACGGCCTCGGCACGCCGCGGGTGAAGATGCCCCCTCCACCCCTCCTGCCCGTCGAACTGCGGCAGGTCGGAGAGCCCGGCGAGGTCACGCCCGAGGCCCTTGCGATCGCCGCCGCAGTCGACCGCCGCGTGCGGGGCTGCCGGCGCGACGCGGACATCGCTTTCGAGCAATCGCAGCCGGGCGCGCGGTTCTTCGAGGCGCAGGAGCGCGGCGAGCCGGTTGGGTACATCCGCGTCGCCGGCAACGGCTTGGTGGGGCCAGGCGGTGTGATCGACCGACGCTACAACGAGGGGCTTGCCTGGGCCGGGCTCCGGGCCGCCTCGGACCTGGGGGCCGAAGAGGTGCGCATGCAGGTTGCCGGGCTCAACATCGAGGCGCTCGAGACGGCGTTCCGCGCGGGCCTCAAGATTGTCTTCATGGGCGCCTGGATGAGCCAGCGGCCCTTCGGAAAACTCGAGTGCTACTTTGCGACCGCCGGGGACATCTTCTAAAGCGCCCGCATGTTATAGGACAAAGGCGACGCCGTTTGGCCACGCGCGCGTCCAAACCGCCAAATATGCCTCGTGTTTCTCCGTGCGCCGGGGTGCACTCTTACGTACACGACTCACTCGAAGAGGAACCATTCGATGGACCTGCGGCGGATTGTCGAGGAAGTCGAGGAGCGGCGGCGCCAAGACTACGCGATGGCGCCGCCCGCGGCGCCACGCGCCAATTTCAGGGGCGAAGGGACGGCGGCCTCGATCGCACGCGAAGCCGTGCGCGCAGAGCACGCGGCGCACGCCCCTGCCCGCGGCACACCCCGAGCCAAGGGGGCGCGCGAGGATTTCCTCGCCCGCTACCTTGTGATGAGCGAAGAATTCGAGCGGCGCTACAAGGCAAAAGGCTGGACCAACTTGGTGCGCAAGAAGTGCTCGAGCGAGCTGCGGCCGTAGGCGGCCGCTTGAAGGCCCCCGGAGGGCCTCCACGTGCAATGTCGATTTGGAGGGGGGTGCGCCACGTCATTTCGCGAAAAGAATTGACGTCGTGGGCGACCCCGGAGAGACAAGTTCATACGTGCGGACGTCCCCCTTCCCTTTCCTATGACAGGCGAAATCCCCTTCTACGGGATGACCGGCAACCAACTGTGGGCTCGGATGGGCCAATCCATTCAGCAAATCGCCGACCGGCAGGGCCTGCGAATCGAAGTCGGCGAGGCCGCGGGCGCATGGACCGGCGTAACGTACCCGGGGCGCGGCCGCGTCCTCCAAGTGCGCATCAACGCACACTCGCTGCGCTGCTACCCGTACGGCGTGGAGCCAAGCGAGCACTACCAGGCCCTTGAGCATGAGCCCTCGAAGTGCTCGAAGTCCTGGAAGAAACGCTTCCCGTCGATGTTCACCCTCGAGGCGCCCGAGCAGCTCCCGCTTGCCACCGAGCTCGTGCACCAGGTCCTCCTCAAGCTGTCGGCCGAGGAACCCATGCCGTCGGCGCCGCCCCTCATGGTGCTCACACCGTCAAGCTAGGGGAGAAACGCCCGTGGGGCCGCCCCCTTGCAGGCGGAAGGGGCGCGAGGGCGCTCAGCGCTCCGCGTCGGCGAGCCACTTGCGCACTTCCTCCACGGCGCCCGGGTCCTCGAGGGTCGTCGTGTCCCCGATCTCCTGGCCCGAGACGAGCGCGCGGACCACGCGCCGCATGATCTTGCCGCTGCGCGTCTTGGGCAGCTTGTCCGTGATGTAGACTTCCGCAGGCTCGGCGATCGGGCCGATCTCCCTGCGCACATGGGCCTTGAGTTCGCCTTTGAGCGCTTCGGAGCGGGTGTGGCCGCCCTTGAGGACCACATACGCCACAAGCACCTGGCCCTTCAGCTCGTCGGGCTTGCCGACCACGGCGGCTTCCGCGACCTTCGCATGGGACACAAGCGCCGATTCGACCTCCATCGTGCCGATCCGGTGGCCCGCCGAGTTGATCACGTCGTCGATGCGGCCCATGAGCCAGAAGTAGCCGTCGCCGTCCTGCCTTGCCCCGTCGCCCGTGAAATACTTCCCCTGGACCTGGGACCAATAGACCTGCTTGTAGCGCTCGTCGTCGTTGTAGAGCGTCAGCATCATGGCGGGCCAGGGCTTGGTAAGGACGAGGTAGCCGCCGCGGTTACCCTTGACCTTCTCACCGTTCTCGTCGACGACCTCGGCGGAGACGCCCGGGAAGGGGCGCGTCGCCGAGCCCGGCTTCAGGGGCACGACGCCCGGCAGCGGCGTGATGAGGATCATCCCCGTCTCGGTCTGCCACCAGGTGTCGACGACGGGGCACTGGCTGTTGCCGATCCGCCGGTGGTACCATCGCCACGCCTCCGGGTTGATCGGCTCGCCGACGGTCCCGAGGAGCCGGAGGGACGACAGGTCGTGGCCCGAGAGCCACTCGTCCCCCCAGCGCATCATCGCGCGGATCGCGGTGGGGGCCGTGTAGAAGACCGTGACCCCGTACTCCTCGATAAGCTTCCAGAAGCGGTCGGGTTTCGGGTGGTCGGGCGCCCCTTCGTAGAGGAACACGCTCGTGCCGTTGGCGAGCGGCCCGTAGACGATGTAGGAGTGGCCGGTGATCCAGCCGCAGTCGGCCGAGCACCAGTAGAGGTCGTCGTCTTTGATGTCGAAGACGTACTTGTGCGTCGTTGCGACCCCGACGAGGTAGCCGCCCGTCGAATGGAGGATGCCCTTCGGGCGCCCCGTGGTCCCCGAGGTGTAGAGCACGAAGAGAGGGTCGGTGGCTTCCATCGGCTCGGGGGCGCACCAGTCCCCGACCGCCGCGACCGCGTCGTGCCACCAGACGTCGCGGGGGGCCTTCATACCTACCGGCGCGCCCGTGCGCTTCAAGACGACGACGTGCTCAACGAGGCCCGTCCCCTCGATGGCCTCGTCGACCATCGCCTTGAGGGGCACGACCGCGCCACGGCGGTAGCCGCCGTCCGCCGTAACGAGGACCGCCGACCCGGCGTCCTCGATCCGGTCGTGGACGGACTTCGAGGAAAATCCCCCGAAGATCACGCTGTGGATCGCGCCGATGCGCGCGCAGGCGAGCATGGCGACCGGGAGTTCGGGGACCATGGGGAGGTAGATGGTCACGCGGTCGCCGCGCTTGACGGCGAGACCCTTGAGTACATTGGCAAACCGGTTGACCTCGCGCCAGAGCTGGTGGTACGTGAGGACGCGGCGGTCGCCGGGCTCGCCCTCCCACACGATGGCGGCCTTGTTGCGCCGGTGCGAGAGCACGTGGCGGTCGAGGCAGTTCTCGGAGACGTTGAGGCGCCCGCCGACAAACCAACGGGCAAAGGGCGCCTTCCAGTCAAGCACGCGGTCCCACTTGCGCGACCAGCGAAGCTCGCGGGCGTGGTCGGCCCAAAACCCCTCGGGGTCCTTGGCCGCCGCCTCGTAAAGGCTGTCGTCGCGGGCCCAGGCGGACTTGCGGAAGACCTCGGGAGGGGGGTAGACCTCGTGCTCGCGCAGGAGGCTGTCGATCGTGGCGTTCGGGACGACCATCCAGGGGACTCCGGGGCGCGGGGGGGAGCGGCGCCCCCGCCTTCCGTCGGCAACGTGGCAGGCGGGCTAAAAAGCCCACACGTGGGGGGCCATGCTACCGCGCCTCGATCCTCGACACCGTGCCGTCCTTGAAGATCTCGAAGACCTGGTCGGCGCAGGACTCGAGCTCGCGTTCGTGGCTCACGAGGACGACCTGCTCGCAGTCGAGGTCGCGAAGGAGTTCGCCGACGCGCGAGAGCTGCTCCTTCGAGAAGCCGTCGGTCGGCTCGTCGAGGATGAGGAGGTCGGGCGATTCCATGCCGGCTGCCCTGGACACCAGCATGTTGAGGGCGAGCCGGTAGGCCAGCGCAATCGAGGTCCGCTCGCCGCCGGAGAGCGCAGGCAGGGGGAGCTCGTGGGGGCCCTGCATCACCGCGGGCGTGAACTCCGGGTCGATCTCGACCTCCACGGGCGCGCCTTCCATCAGGCGGCCGAAGTAGGCCTGGAAGCGTTCGTTGAGCTGGGCATTGAGGTCCGTGAGCACGCCGACTTCGACCTCCTCGAGCGCGGGCTGGAAGCACTGCTCGAGGAAGTCGCGCGCGTGGCGCGCGCGGGCAAGGTCGGCTTCGGCCGCTTGGGCCTGCGCGAGCCTGCCTTCCGCGCGCGCGAGACCTTCGCGCTGCAAGGCGAGCCCCTCCTTGGCGGCCTTCAGGCGCTCGGCAAAGGCGGCCTCCTTAAGGGCCGCGGCCTCGGCCGCGGAGCGCAGACGCGCGACGGGCGCTTCGTCAAGCCTGCGGGAAAGCGCCTCCCTTTCCCCTTCGAGCCCGGACTTCTTCTGGATGACTTCGGAAAGCGCGGTCTTGGCTTCCAGCGCGCGCCGTTCGAAGTCGCCGCGCGCCAAGAGGCGGCGTTCGAGCTCCTTCAGCCTCGCCGTGTCCTCGCGGGCCCTTGCGACGCGGTCGCGCAGGGGCTTTAGGCCCGCCGCCTCGCCGCCAAGCGCCTCGAGCTTCGTGCGCGTCTCGCGGGCCTTGGCCGCGGTTTCCTCGACCTCGTGGCGCACCCGTTTGAGTTGGTCGGACACTTCGCGCCACCGGCGCTTGGCGACCTCCAGCTCCGCCGCCTTCGCGTCGAAATGCCCTTTGCGCGCGATGTCGCCTTCCAAACTCTTGCGGCGCTTGCCAAGCGCCTCCGCGCGCGCCCCCCTTTCATGGGCCGCGGCCACGGTGGCTGAAAGGGCCCTGGCCTCGAGGTCGGCCTCCTGGCTGCGCTCGAGCGCGACCTTGAGCCCTGCGCGTTCGCGCGCGGCTTTCTGCCCTTCGTCGCGCTTGGCAGCAAGGGCGCGCGCGTCCTTTTCCTGTAAGCGCGCCTGCCCTTGCGCGGTGCCGAGCCGCCTCCGGCAGTCCGCGAGGGCCGCCTCGAGTTCCGTGCGGTGGGTTTCAAGGTGCGCGCCGTCGAGAGGCTGGGCGCACCGGGGGCACTTCGCCTTGCCCTTGAGGGCCGTGATGTCCCCCAGCTCGGCTTCGGTCCGCTCGAGGGCGCCGCGCAGCATGCCCTGGGCCTCCTGCCCCTCACGCCGCTTGTCCTCAAGGTCCTTGAGGGCGGACTCCGCGCTCCGACCCGACGCCTCGGCGCCCTCGAGGGCCACGATTCGCTCGCGGAGGGGGCCGGCGCGCCCCGCCTCCTCTTGGAGGGTGGCAAGCCTCTTGCGGCCTTCCGTTTCGGCCTCGGCGGCTTCCCGGGCCGCCGCCGATTCCTCCTTGACCTTTTCGAGGGCCCTCCTCAGGTCATCGAGCTGCGCCTTGCCTGAAAGGATTGCGTCCGAGCCGGCGGTGAGTGTCCGGATGTCCTCGGATTCCTTGGCGATGTCCTCCCTGCGCGATTCAAGCCCCTTCAGCGCCGACTCCGCTCGGGCAAGCGTGTCGGAGAGCTTCCCGCGCTCGTCCTCCCGGGCTTCCCCCCGCGCCAGCTCCTCCTCGAGTCGGCCGAGCCCCTCGAGCTTGGGGCGCAGCGCCCGAACGTCCGCCTCGACCTTTTCGAGCTCGGCAAGGGCGCGCTTCGCCCCCTCGCGCCGCTCCTCCTGCTTCGCGGACTCCTCACGGTTGACGGCAAGCGCCCTCTCGAGCTCGCGGGCGCGCTCCTCAAGCGCCTCCGCTTGGAGGAGGCGCTCCCGTGCCTGCACCCGCTCCTTGGCCGCACTCGCCTCCCCGGCCTTGGCCTCCTCGAGCTGCCGGGCGAGAGCCTCGCTCTGGCGCAGGGCGGCTTCCCTTTCCTCGGCAAGCTGAGGCGCGCCTTGGAGGACGAGTTCAAAGGCCCCCGTGCGCTCGCGGAGCGCGGCCTTCACGAGGTCCGCGTTCTCGCGCGCCCGCTTGTACTCCTCGATGCCGAAGGCGCGGCGCAGCGTCTGCTTGCGCTCCTCCGCGCCCCCCTCGAGGATGGCCTTCATCTCTTCTTGCGGGGTGAAGATCCCGTAGCGGAAGACCTGGGACTTCGACTTCGTCGAGGCCTGCTCCCGGAAGCCGAGCAGCTTGATCACGGCCGCGCGGAGCTGCTCGACGGAGAGGTCCTCTTTATCGCCAGCGACCGAGAGGTACGCGTCCTTCTGCTGCGTGCCCCCCGCGCGGCTGCGCACGAGGCGCCGGCCGACGAGGCAGGCGCGCCCGCCGCTGCGGAAAGCGAGCTCGATCAGGCCCTCCTTCTCGCCCGCGCGCAGGAGGTGCTCCCCCGGCACGTCGGCGAGCCCGAAGAGGGCGAATTCCACGGCAAAGAGGAGCGAGGACTTGCCGGAACCGATGTCGCCCTCGAAGAGCGTGACGCCCGGCTCGAAGGCGACCTCGGCGTCGAGGTACGAGCGGAAGTTCTGGAGCTTCAGCCTCTCGAGGATCACAGGAATTCCTCCAACCTCTCCGGCCTTGGCGGGCCGCTTGGCGCCACCTCCGGCGGACGAGCCGAAGTGGGGCTTGCCACTTCGACGCGCCCGGCGTCTCGGTCGAGGAGCGCGAGCGCTCGCTCCCGCAACCTCTCGCCAAACTCCGTCTTGCCCCCGCGCTGGGCGGGCGCCTCCTCCGCGAGGAGGTCCTTGAGGGCGAGCATGAGTGAGATGCCGCGGCTCCCCACGAACCGCGCGTCCTTCGAGGCGAAGCGCGCGAGGTGTGCGGCAAGGACCTTTTGCTCGACTTCCGCCTGGGGCGTGCCCGCCTCGGCCGCGCCTTCGCGGCCGGCTTCGCGCACGGAGTAGGCCTTGACAATGTGCACCGCGCGCGCGCCCAGCTTGGGGAGCTTCGAGTACAGGGCGTCCAAGTCAAGCTCCGAGCGCTTGCCGGAAGCCATTTCGCCGTGGACGCGCAGCACGACCGCGCGGCCGTCGACCGGCGCCGCGGCAAGCTCTTCCTCCAGAGACGCACGAGCTTGCTGTGCGGTCTTGCCTGCCACATCCAGGTCGAGGCGGAGGAACGGCGAGACCTCGATTTTCTCGAACCGCACCTCCACGCGGCTCCCTGCCACGGTGGCAAGGACAAAGCCCCGCGGCTCGTCGTTCAGCACGTCGCGGCCGTCCGACCCGAAGGTCGGGCCGGGGTTCACGAAGGGGCCGTAGCCTTCGCGCTCCTCTTCATGATAGTGGTGGATGTGCCCGCCCGCGTAGTAGTCGAAGCCCTTGGGGAAGTCGGCCACGGGGACGGCCTCGATGTGGGCGAGGTAGGCCGGGAGGAATTCCCGCACGGCGGCGTGGAACCCGAAGACCTTGAACCCCGACTCGGCCTCGAGCGCCCTGCGGTCGAGCGACGCGAAGAGGTGGCGGTCGAGACCCTGGGCCTTTCCGGCGATTGCCGTGAGCTTGGCGCCCGTCGACGGGTCGGTCGTAAAGCGCAGCCGCAGGGGGCTGCCTTCGCCGCGCGGCTCGGCCCCGGCAACCTTGGGGAAAAGGCCCGCCGAGGCAAGGACGTCGATGATCGACTTCTCCGTCGGCGAGTAGTCGTGGTAGCCGTACCACACATAAACGGGGACGCCCGCGTCCTTGACTTCCCGCAGCTTGTCCGCCGCGCGCTCGACGACGGCGAGGTCCGGGACATTGATGTGGAAGAGGTCGCCGGCGATGAGGACGAAGTCGACTTTGCGCTCAAGGCAGCGGTCGAGGGCGGTGAGGAAAGCCTGGAGGTTGAGCTGGCGCAGTTCCTTGGAGTATGCACCGAGGTGGACGTCGGCCATGTGCGCGAAAGTGAAGGACGCGCTCACAAGGCCACCTCAGGGACGTTAATCTAGAAGGCTCGCCCTATTTGAACGCGAGCCGGGGCCGGGCGAAAGCCCTGTGGCCGGGCGCGGCCAGAGAGACGTTTGAGGCGGGTGCGTGAGGGTGGAGGAGACAGGGGCCTTGACAAGCTCGGTCAAGGTGCGTTCGCCGGACCGTTCGTTCGACGCAATCGTGGCGACGCCCGCGGGCGAGGGGCCGTGGCCCGGCCTCGTCGTCATCCACGAGGTCTTCGGCGTCACGCCCTGGGTCCTTGAGGTCGCGCAGCGCTTTGCGGGGGAAGGCTACCTCACCGCCGCGCCCGACCTCTTCGTGGGGCGCCTTCACCCGCATTTCACGCCGCAGGCCGCCCTTCGCCTCATGCCCCTCGTCTGGCAGATGCCCGTCGAGACGCGGATCGTCCGAAAGGCCTTCGAGGCGGCGCTTTCCGCCCAGCGCACCGAGGACGTCGACATCGCTTGGGCGCTTGCCCGCCTTTCCCAGGGGTTCGAGGGCATGGGCCCGATGGTCGGCGACCTGCGGGCGACTGTTCAACGCCTCCGTAGCGACTCCTCCTGCAGCGGCAGGGTGGGTTGCGCGGGCTTTTGCTTTGGGGGGAAGATGGCCTTCCACCTTGCCTGCGCGGAGCCCTCGCTTGGCGCAGCCGTGGTCTTCTACGGGGGCGCGCCGCGCGAGGAGGACATGGCGAACATTGCCTGCCCCGTGCTCGGCCTCTACGGCGAGGACGACGAGCACATTACGAAAGACGTGCCCCGGGCGCAGGCCGCCATGCGGCGGTTGGGCAAGCCGTTCGAGACGGAGGTCTACAACCGCACGGGGCATGCCTTCGCGCGGCCGGGCTCCGCCCACTACCGCGAGGACCGCGCCAAGGAGGCCTTCGCCCGCGCGGACGCGTTTTTGGGGAAGCACCTCGGCAACGGGCCCCCGCCGACTCCGTCATGAAAGAGGGGCGTCGGCCTGTTTCGGGGCAATCAGGGCCGGTCATCGGCAACCTCGAGCCCCGCGTCCCGGGCAACCTGGCGGACGACGGCCGGCTTGATGGCGAGCAGGCGCGACACGTCCTCGGCGGCCCGGCCCCCCTTCAGCAGTTCCAGGCAGCGCGTGAGGCGGAGGCTGAGCGCCGTGACGCCCGCGAGTTCGGGAATGCCAGCCGCTCTCCGTGCCTGGCGAACGAGCCGGTCAAGTTGGTCGGCGGAGCGACGGGGCCGCCGGATAAAACTCCAAACCGCCTTCTCCAGGTCGGGGTCATCGAGCGGGAAAGTCACGGCCTCGGCCCCGGGTGAGCCAGGCCATGCGAGCCGGTCATGGGAAAGGTCCCGCCAGGTCACGCGGCTTAGCGCCTCGAGTTCGATCCCGGTCTTGAGGAGGATCGTGACCACCTCCCAGTGCTCGTGGGAGAGGCCCGAGGCGGCCGAGAGGAGTGCCTCGATGTGTGCGGCCTGCGTGAGCGGGCCCTTCTGCACGCGGCGCACCTCGCGCCGTCCGCCCTGGCCCAAGCTCCGTCCCCCCATTTCTCGGGGGGCCGAAGGGCCCGCGCGAGTCCCCCAAGGCGCCTGCCGGCCGCGACGGTCGAGCAACCGGCCTTGGAGCCAGCCTGCCTAAAACGAGCGCGGCACGCGCTTTGTTTCGCCTCGCGTGGCCAAGAAAAGGAAAATCGTAACGCGTTCACCGTTCAGTCATCATAGGGGGCCTCGCGGGGATTTTGCCTAATGATGGTTGCCCTCCGGAGAAGTAACGAACTCGCGGGCCTGCGCCCATGGAAGGCAGAATTGAGGATTGGAAAGGAGGGTTCAAACGGCGGGCCCATGGGCCTTTCCGGCAACGCTTGCTGAAAAGATGATATGCCGCGAGCCTCTGGAGAGCCTGAATCGTTCACTGTTGATTCACAAAGCCCCTGTCACCTGAGGTTGAATTCGATGTAGAAATCCAAACTAGCACAGAATTTTGTCTATCAGGATGTAACATGAGAATGAACAATCATTGAAATGTTAAATCGTAGTAACTATCGCGTACCCTTTATTTGAGCCTGGGGTACCTGCCCCGGTCTGCCTTTTGGGGGGTCTTCGACCGTGAGTAACCAACGAACAATGACAGTACTGTTTGGGATTGCAACCGCGCTGTTTGTCCTTGCCGTTGCGGGCATGGCAAGCGCAACCGTTCCCGTACCGAATGCCGGGGGTCCTTACTCCGGCAACGAAGACGGGAGTATCTCGTTTTCGGGGACGTATGTCGACCCCGATGGCACCATTACAGAAGGCTGGAACATTGATGGCAACACCTTCGATGGCGCCTCTGCCGTCTACGTCTTCGCAACCCCCGGGACGTAC
>JBGPNV010000016.1:0-20515 GCA_041487695.1 Thermoplasmata archaeon
GGAAGAGGGCGGGCAGGTCCTCCGGGAACGAGACGCGGCCGAGCCCCTGGAGTTCGAGGGTCGCCCGCTCTTCGATTAGGACCACCGCGTTTGCCCCCGACACGTTTACGCTCTGACGGACGCCCGAGCTCCAAAGCACCTCAAGGTGCCAGGGGGCCGCAATCGACGGGAGGGACCCGGGCAGGGCGAAGAGCAGCTCACTTGGCTGCTGGCTGCCGCGCGCGCCGACCGCTCCCGCCTGTTGGACCGGCCCCGACGTCGCGCCGGGGGCAAGGAGTCGAACTTGGGCGCCCTGCCCGTCGCGCGGCGAGGCGGTCCCCTGCAAGCGGATCTTGAGCCATCCGCCGCCCGAACCCGAGTTGATGAAGAGCGACCCCGGCCGGTCTGCGTTCGCGGTGACAAGGTCCGGCCGGCCGTCGCCATCCAGGTCGCCGGAGGCCGCGCCCATCGTGCGGTTGTTGCCCGTTGCGACGCCCGAGGAGGCCGTCACGTCGGCAAACCCCGCGGGCCCCCGGTTCGACCAGAGGAACGAGGGGGCAAAAGTGTGGAAGGTCGTCGTCCGTCCGCCTCCGACAAAGAGGTCGAGCCGGCCGTCGAGGTCGTAGTCGAGGGGCACCGGCACCGCTCCGGGCAATTCCTCGTCGAGCCCCTGTGCGGGCGCCATATCGGTAAACGTGCCGTCGCCGCGGTTCTGCCAGACGAAGTCCACCCACCGGTTCGACTGGACAAGGTCGAGCCACCCGTCGCCATTGAGGTCCGCGACCGTGACGCCCCGCGCCGACCCGACCTTCTGGAGCCCTGCCTGCGCCGTCACGACAGTGAACGACCCTCCCCCTTCGTTGCGGTAGAGGACGGACGACCCAAACTGCTCGGCCACAAAGAGGTCGAGGTCCCCGTCGCGGTCGAAGTCGATCCACGCGACGGCCGAGGTGAAGCCCGCGCCCTGCGGCGAATCCCTCGCGAGCGGCGTGGCATTCTCGCCACCGAGGAACAAGAGCTCTTGCTTCACCCCCGCCCGCGCCGTTTGGCCCCCGGCCACACCCATCGAGGACGTCACGTCTGTGAACGTGCCGTCGTGGTTGTTGCGGTAGAGCGCGTTCGACTCGTTGCGGACGAGCCACCCCAAGACCCAGCCGCCGTTTCCCACATAGAGGTCGAGCCACCCGTCGCCGTCGAAGTCGCCCCACGCCGCCGAGGTGCCGTGGCCCGTGTCGCCAACACCGGCTGCCTGCGTGACGTTCGAGAACGTGCCGTCCCCGTTGTTGCGGTAGAGCGCGTCGGCTTGCCCAGCCCAGAGCAGAGTTTGGTCGCGGCCGTAGCCCTGGTAGACGAGGAAGAGGTCGCTGTCCCCGTCGTTGTCGAAGTCGCCCCAGGCGGCGGCCGTCGCGCCCACGGAGGCGAGCCCCGCGCCCGCCGTGACATCGGTGAATTGGCCGTTGGGTTCCTGCCTGAAGAGGCGGTTGGGCCCCGAGGCGGGCCCTTCGACCTCGCCACGCGTGGCGCCCCCGGCCACGAAGATGTCGAGCCTGCCGTCCCCATTGAAGTCCGCGAGCGCGACCCCGGGCCCTGCCGAATCGGAAAGGGAGAAGGGGAGGGCGCCCTGGCTGTACCCCTTCGAGGCCGCCTCATCCACGAACCCCACCGTGGGCAGGCTCATCACGAACCGTTCCACGTGGGGGGACGCGGTGTCGACGACGCGCGCCTCGCTCCACTCGAAATACTTCGCAGCGACCTGCGTGACGTTCGCCGTCGGGCTGGGGCTGCCCAGGTAGGTGCGGGCGACCGCTCGCAGGCGGCTCACAGTCGGATGGTCGTCGAAGTCCGTCACGCGGTCCGTGCGTGGGTCCAGGCCGCCGTAACCCACCGACGCGTAGATCGTCGCGCCGTTGTCGGTCATCCTGAGGTCGGCGCCGCGGATCGGCTTGGCCGCAGAGTCCTCGACGACCACATCAATCGCCGTGCGGACAACAAGCGCGCTGTCGGGCGAGAGCGCGAGCGCGGTGAAGTCGATCCCAAGCGCGTCGAGCCGCGTCTCATTGGCAAGCTGGAGGTCCGGGCCGGCGCCCCCCGTCCCGTTCACATGCAGGGCTTCGATGGAAAGCCCTGTCACCCGGTCGAAGACGACCGCGCTGTCGCGGCCCACGAAATCCGCCTCACAGATGGCCCCGACCACGCTTGCGAGGAAGAGCCCTCGCTCACGCGCGCCTCCCGCGGGCACCCCGGCATTCTCGATGCTCGAATTCTCGAAAAGGATTTCGCCGCCCGCCTGCACCTCGATGTGGTAGTGCCTGTCGAGGGGGCCGCCGTCGTCCGTGTCGTCCACGCCGTCCGTGATCAAGCTGCCGCGCAGGATGCGCAGCGCGCCGCCGGGCGCGACAATGAGGCTCGCGTCCGTGCCGTTCATGACCAGGGTCGCGTGGTCGAGCGTAAGCGTCCCCCCGGGCGCCACGGTGATGTTCCCCTCGACTGTGAGCCGCGAGCCTTCATAGGTGGCTTGCTGGAAGAGTGTGGGGGGGACGAGGAGCGGCACATCGAGGGAGGCGATGGACGCCGGGAGGTAGGCCCGCAGCTCGACAAAGTCCGTCTCGATGAAGGTGGTGGGGTTCGGGGGGCCGCCCGGCCGGCCGACGTTTCCAAGGTCGACGAACGGCCCCTCCTCCGACGCGACAAGGAACACGACGGTGGAACTGCGCACATGGTCGGAAACATTCACGCGGACCTCGCCGACCTCGGTGCGGTCGACGGGCACCACGAAGGTGAGGTTCGCGAGCAAGTCAAACCGCGCGTCGGCGAAGTTGTAGGCGAGGAGGTAGGTGTTCTCCTCCGGTTTGAAGGCCCCGTAGCCTTCCCAAGAAAACTCGAGGGCGGAGGCCCCTGCGACGGCCCCGGCGACGAAGAAGACGAACGCCTGCCACTCGAATTCCCCCTCGCGGTCGGACTCGTCCGTGTGCCACCGGTTCTCGTCGGAGGCCGCCAGGTCGAGCATTTCAAAGGGGGCCGCAAGGGCGCCGAGCGAAGAAGGCTGAACGTCTTGAGGGAGCGCGGTGCCGTTGCCCTTATACGCCTCGATCGTCGCGTTCGCGGCGTTGTAAACGAAGGGCACGATGAACGGGTTCACGACCTCGAGGCCGGCGCGCGCGGTGGGCGCGGGGCAGGCGGCCGCGGCAAGCGCCGGAGCAAGGAGCATCGCCGCGGCGACAGCCGCCATCGCGCGGGGCCAGGGGCCTCGAGGTGAGGTCTTGGCGTCCGTCATTTGCGTCCCGCCGTCCTCTCGGGCGCGGCTACCCCGTTCCCCCTTGAATAACGTGGCGAGCGCGTCCCACTCGGACTCGCCTCGTGCACCGCCTTGCGGCGCGCCGTCCCCAAACCCCTAAATACCGTCACCCGGGATCGAACGCGGACTGCCTGGATGGCGACAAGGACGGCGGCGAGAGCCAAGGCGCGTGGAAGGCCCCCGCTGTTTGCCCTCGCCGTCGCGACCTTCCTGCTCGCGGGCGGCGCGCTCGTTGGGGACGCAAACCCTTTGCCGGCCGGCCCCGACCTCGCCCTGTCGGACTTCGAGTCGCAGTCGTGGGTCGGCGCGACCTTCGAACGTGGCGGCAACCTCACCTTGGGCCGCGGCGCCTCCCTCACGCTTGGCGCCTCGTCCTTGAACCTCACGGGCCCCTCACCCTCCGTTACCTTGGGACCGCAGGCCACGCTCGAACTCACGAACGGCTCGCGGCTTTTCTCGAACGCGGGGTTCGACTTGCAAATGCAGCCGGGCTCGCGGCTCATCGCGGACCGCTCCGTGATCGAGGGCGCGGCAACCTTCCGGGCGCTCGATGCCACGGTCCTGCTGAACCTCTCAACGGTCGGGGGCGGCGGTCCCCTCGCGCTTACCGGTTCCTCGCTCCTCCGGGCCGCCAATTCTTCGTTCGTCGACCTGCAGCCGGTCGCCTTGGCCCTTGCCGACAACGCGGCCGCGGACGTGGCCGGCCTTGGCGCGCCCACGTATACCGTTGGGCCGTCCTGCCGTTTTGTCTTTGCGACCTTCGCGGCCGTCGAGGTGCGCGATGCCACGGGAAAGGTGCTCGCTGGCGCCGACTGGGCCGTGAACTCCAACGGCACGGCCCTTGCCGCCACGCCCGCGCTTGGCGGGACGGCGCCCACGACGGCCGTCAACCACCGGGGGTACGCGGAGCCGCAGTGGGTCGCCATCCCCCAGTGGATTGACGAAGGGGGACGCGTGACGCGGCCCCCGGCGGAGGCGCTGGCCGCCTACGGCAGCTGGAGCGGCGCGGCCGCCGTCAATACCTCGACCGTCAGCACGGCCCTCTTTGTCGCGGTGCCTAAGGGCGTTGCCCTCGAGGACGCGTCGGCGACGGCCGCCCTCGATGCGGGGCGCGGCTGGATGGCCGGAGACCCCTCGCTCTCGCAGGGGCCGGGCGCGGCATGGGCTGACTTCGATGGCGATGGGAACGTCGACATCGTCGTTACCGCGGCGCCGGAAGCGGAGGCCTTGCCGCTTCAGGCGCGCGGCCTCCACGCCGAGGACGCGCCCGCGCCCCTCCTGTTCCTGGGGCGGGGGGACGGCAGCTTCCGGCCCGCCCCTCTCACGGGACTTGAGGTTGCACGGGGGGCCACCGGCCTTGCCGCCGCGGACTTCGACAACGACGGGGACAGCGACCTCTTCGTCGCCCGCTATGGGGCGGCGGGGTGGCTCAGCCTGCCGGGTAGCGGAGGCGACTATGTCTATCATGAAGGGACGGGCCTCGGCGGGCTGCTCATGCGCAACGACGGCGCCGGGCACTTCACCGATGTCACCTTGGCGTCGGGGCTCTCCCTTGCGGGCCGGCACACCGTGGGCGGCGCATGGGGGGACTTCAACCGCGATGGGTGCATCGACCTCTTCGCCGTGAACATGGGCGAGATCCTCTTCCCCCCGCCTGCCCCGGTCGGGTCAAGCGCCGCAGGCTTTGCCGACAACCTCATCCGCAACGAGTCCGACAGCTTGTGGAAGAACAACTGCGATGGCACCTTCACGGATGTCACGCAGGCGGCCGGCCACGTGACCGGGGGCGGCGAACCCGGCGCGGTGGGCGCGCTCCAGCGGCTCGTGCGTGTGCCCGAAGAGGAGTACTTCACCGGCAACCTCAGCGGCCTTTCGGAGGAAGGCTCGGGCATTTCGTACGCCGCGCTCTGGCTTGACATCGAGGGCGACGGCGACCTCGACCTGCTCGTCGCGGATGACTTCGGGGCCTCCCCGCTCTACCTCAACCGCGGCGACGGGACGTTCGTGCTCGGCACAGCGGCCGCCGGCCTCCTCAAGGTGGGCTCGGCCATGAGCTTCACCGCGGCCGATTTCGACCGCGACGGCGACCTCGACATCTTCCAGACGAATTTCAACCGCGACTTCCTCTGGCTTGCCAACGGCGATGGGACCTTTGAGGAGCGGGCCGGCGCGTGGGGCGTGCCCGAGGTCGCCGTTGGGTGGGGCGCGCGGGCCGGCGACTTCAACCTCGACGGGTACCCGGACCTCGCCATTGCCACGGGCGCGATGTCCATGGGGCTCAAGGCCTCCCTGCGCTCCGTCCTCTACTTGAACGAAGGCGGCCGCCGCTTCGTGGACGTTTCAGCCGGTTCCGGCTTCGACGGCCCGGGGATCGGGATCTCGCTTACGTCGGGCGACGCCAACCGGGACGGGCGAGCCGACCTCCTGCTCGGGCGCATCAACGCGAGCAACTCGTTCTTCCTGAACCGCGAGCCCGGCGGCGGCTCCGTGCGCCTTACGCTGCGGGGCTCAACCTCGCCCACGTTCGGCGAAGGGGCCGAAGTGACGGCCACGATTGGCGGGCGGCCGGCGCGGTTCGCCTTCGCCCCATCGGGCGAGTACGCCTCCTCCAGCGAGGCGGTCCTCCTCCTCGGTCTTGGAGGCGCGCCGCGCGCGGAGCGCGTCACGGTGTGGTGGCCCTCGGGGACCGTGCAGGCCCTTGGGGACCTGGAGGCCGGGGATTCTGTCGAGGCGCACGAGCCTGCCATCGCCGTCGCCGACGCGGGGCCCAACCGCGCGGTCCTGCGGGGGGACCCCGCGCCCCTTGAAGGGCGTGTCACGGGGCTTCCCAAGGGGTCCTCTTCGCTTGTTTGGCGCATCGAAAGCGTAAGCGGCCCGCCGCAACGTCTTGCGGACGGCGCGAATCTCTCGGGGCTCCTGCCCGGTTCGTACCTCGCGGTCCTCGAGGTCCGCGGACGTGCAGGCGAACTCCTCGCGTCGGATGCGGCGCGGCTCGATGTCCGCGACGACACGCGACCCACGCTGGAGGCCCGTGTGGTCGGGGTGGACCTGGGCCGGAGGTCCGTCGAGCTGTCTGCGCAGGGCTCGCGCGACGACGACCCGCGCCTCTTGACGCACGGCTCGTTCCACTGGGTGCTCGTCCAGGGGGCCTTGCGCGCTGTGGGCGAGGGCCCCGACGCGCAGGTCTCCCTGCCGGCAGGGGGCACGTGGTGGGTCAACCTGACCGTCGTGGACCCCTCGGGGAACGAGGCCTCGACCTCGTTTACCGTCGACTTGGGCGCAGCCGGGGGCGAGCCCCCTTCGGCGGGCCCCCTTGCGTTGGCCACCCTCGGAAGCGCGGGGCTGGTTTGGACCTTCTTCAGCCTCAAGGCTCGCGGCGCAGGGGCCTCTCCGTCTCGCCGCCCTCCAAGGCACCCTCAGCGGCCCGCGCGTGCGCCCGGCGCCAGAACGGCACGCCCAAAAGCGCGACTGCGATGAGCGCGCCGGCCACGAGCGCGCGCTGCGTGGCGGGCCAAGGGTCGGCCGCGCCGCTCACGACCCGTACATCCACGTGGTCCGTCGCTTCGTTGCCCGCCGCGTCCGTCACGGTCAGGGAAACGATGTAGGAGCCCGGGAGCTCGAAACGGAAAGATGACTGGGGCCCGGAAAGGTCCACGCGCCTGCCGCCGTACGTGAACGACCACCGGTAGGCGGCCGTCGACGCGAAGGCCGGGTCGTTGTCCTCGGCGGCCGCTTCGAGCGCCACGGTAGACCCGGCAACGACCTCTCGGCTCGCCCCCGCGTGGACGACCGGCGCCCTCGTGTCCCTCACGGCAATCGACCCGCTGGCGTTCGCACGGTTGCCGGCCCGGTCGGTCACCACGAGTTCGACCGCGAAGGTGCCCGGCACCTCAAGGCGCAGCGAGGGGGCGGCGCCGAAGAGGTGGAGCGGCTGGGAGGCCCCGCCAGCGCCCTCCGTGTGGACGACCCACTCGAAGGTGCCCGTGGCCGGGAATGTCGGGTCGTTGTCCAGCGCGGCGGCCGTTTCGAGCCGGATGAGCGCCCCCTCGTCGCCCTCGAAACGCGCAGGCAGGGTGACCGTGGGCGCCGTGATGTCGGCCACAACGACGGTCGTCGCGGCCACGGCCGCGTTTCCCGCGGCGTCGACGACGCGAAGCTCGGCGCGCCAAACGCCGGGCACCCTGTACCGGTACGTAAGGTTGGGCCCCGCCTGCGACTTGGAGCCCGACCCGGTTTCAAAGGTCCACTCAAACGAGGCTCCGGCGGGGAAGCCTGGGGAGGCGTCGGAGACCAAGGCGGAGAGTGCGGCGGTCTCCCCTTCGTTCAGGCTGAAGGCCGAGGGCAGCGACAGGCGGGGCGCTGTGCAGTCGCGCACCGTGAGGACGAGGTCGTCAGACGCGGAATTGCCCGACGGGTCGCGGGCCGTTAGGGTAATCGGGTAGACCCCCGGCACCTCGACTCGGAGCACGGGACGCGGGCCGAAGAGTCCAAGCGCCCCCGAAGGCAGAGGCACGGACCACGTGAAGTTGCCGAAGAGCGCGAAGGTCGGGTCGTTGTCCGTCGAATTCCCGCCGTCGAGGTGGACGACTTCGAAGTCGCAGACGGACTGGTCGCCGCCTGCTCTCGCCGTTGGCGCCCGCAGGTCGCGCACGTAGACGACAAGGAGGTCCTCGTCGAGGTTGCCGAGCGAGTCCCGCACGGTGAGGGTCACGCGGTACGCGCCCGAGGCTGTAAACGTGGTGCTGGCGGCGGCGCCGAAGACCTGCGTGGTCGTGCCGCCCAAGTCGACCGTCCAGGTGAAGTTGGCGCCCGACGGGAACGCGCCGTCCAGGGGATCGGCGCTGCACGCGGCGGAAAGGTTGGAAGGCACGCTGGGGCGCGCCGCGAGGTCGCCGCCCGCGCACGCGATGAGCAGCGCCGGCTCGACAAGGCGCAGGGTGGTGTTGACCGAGAGGTTCGAAAGCTCCTGCCGCGCGCCGGAAGGCCACTCGATTACCATCCGGTCGACAAGGCCGGCGGCGCCGAGCCCGAAGTGCAGGACGTGGTCGTCTTGGGACAGGTACGAGCCGCCCGCCTGGACCACGCGGGTGAGCGTGCGGCCGCCGGCTCCCACCGTGACCCGGGCACCCACAGCGTCCCGGTTCGAGACGGTGCCTTGCAAGTCCACCTTGAGCCACGCGCCCTTCACGCCGTCGTTGCGCAAAAGCGCGCTTGGCTGGTCGAGCTGGAAGAGGAAAGCGTCCAGGTCGCCGTCGAGGTCGAAGTCGGCCGTGGCGACGCCGTGGGTCACGCCGCCGTATGGTGCGCCGAGGGCCGCCGAGCTGTTGATGAAGGTCCCGGAACCCGTGTTCTCGAAAAACTTGTCGTCCTGGAATCGGCTGTGGGTCTGCTCGAAGATGAACCCGTTGCCAAGGAGCAGGTCGAGGTCGCCGTCGTTTTCCGCGTCGAAGAAGTCCGCGCCCCAACCGACGAGGAAGTCGTGGACGGGCGAACCGCCCGAACTCTCGACGAAGCCCGCGCCCGTGCTGCGGTAAAGCGAGTCGTTGTAGTAATTGGAAATGAACGCGTCTTGCCTGCCGTCGTTGTCGATGTCCCCGATGGCGGCGCCCATGCCGCCCGCGCCCTGGCGGTCGATGCCGAGGACGGCCGTGACGTCCGTGAAGGTGCCGTCGTCGTTGTTCCGGTACAAGCGGTCCTGGCCGAAGTCGTTCACGTCCCAGAGGTCGAGGTCGCCGTCCGCGTCGTAGTCGAAGAAGACGGGCTGGAAAGTCCACCCCGTGTCGCCCACACCCGCCGACGCTGTGGCGTCCTCAAACGTGCCGTCGCCGCGGTTGTGGAGGAGCACATTGGGGCAGACGAGGTAGCAGGCGACCACAAGGTCGAGGTAGCCGTCGCGGTCGAAGTCGCCCCACGCGACACCCGCCGCGCGCATATTGACCGAGACGTTTGCGCCGGCCGTGACGTTCGTGAAGGTGCCGTCGCAGTTGTTCTTGAAAAGGCTGGAGGGCCCCGTGAAGGACGCGACGAAGAGGTCGCGGCACCCATCATTGTCGAAGTCGCCGAAGGCGGCCCCCATCGACCGGCCCCCCTTGGCAACGCCGGCCGCCGGCGCCACGTCGGTGAACGTCAAGTTGCCGTCGTTGCGCAGCAGGGCGGAGGGGCCGGCGTCGCCGTTGGTGAGGTACATGTCCGGGTCGCCGTCGCGGTCAAAGTCGTCCACCGCCACGCCCCCCCACATGTGCATGAGGGCGACGTACTCGGGCCAGGTCACGTTCGGCGTAAGCGGCGGAGGCGGCGGGGGATTCAGCGGGTCCCCAAGGCCGGCAAGGTTTTGCGCACCCGCGGCCGCCGCCACATCGACAAACGAGGTCGAGTAGGAAAGGCCGGGGCCCGCAAGGACAAGGATGAGGGCGCCAAGCCCGCCGGCCGCGAGGAGCGCCGCCCGCTGCCACCGCCGCCCCGCGCGCACCACCTCGAGCCGCTCCTGCGGCACCCCGGTGGGCGCGCGTCGCCGCGCGCAAGGGGGAGCCCTGCCGTCTCAAGCGAGGTGCGCCCTATGAGGCTTGCGCGGAGGTGAGAGGGAAAGCGGGGACGGGAGGGCCCATTGGGGCCCTCAGTTGGAGGGTCTTAGGCCGTGCCCCGCTTGGAGCGCCCCTCGCCCTCGGGCCATTAAAGGGCCCCTCCGGAGTTGACCCGGGGGTGAACGCGCGCCTTCCTCGGGCGCAAGCCTATAAGCGGCGCGCGGTTTGGGCCCCCGCGGGGGGAGGACGCGACACGGCCGCGCGACCGAAGCCCCCGCGCAAAATCACCAAGACGGGGTTCGACCCGAACCTCATGTGGGGCCTCGACACGGACGGCATCGTCGAGGGGCGGACCTGGTGGTGGTGGTGGTGGATCTTCTTCATCAAGGACCCCAAGCACCCGACACGCACCCGCCAACTCATGGTCCTCCACTCCACGAAGAACGCCGACCAAGTCCGCGTGATGGACCACACCTGGGTCCGCGCGTACAAGCTGTCGCGCCACGAGGTCCCCGCAGAAGGCGCCGCCCTGCCGGCGAAGCGCCTCGACTTCCACGGCATGAGCGCCGCGTGGTGGTTCGACGGAGAGACGATGGTCGACCCGTGGCTGCTCAAGGACCTCGAATTTGCGGTCTACAACTACGGCGGCCCGGGCGCGCTCACCGTGAAGGGCCGCGACGACATCGCCATGTCTGGCGACGGCCGCAACTACACGGTCCTTCTCGCGGACAGTGAAGGCAAGACGCGCATGAAGTTTGCGATGGAGCCCTGGACGCCTTGGCTCTCCGAGCACCGCTACGCGCGCACGAACATGGTCGGCCGTTGGGGCTATGACATCATGAAAATCCTCGCCATGCGCATGAAGGGGGAAATCACGGACGCCTCGGGCACGAAGGAGGCAATCGAGGGGACCGCCTATTTCCAGAAAGTCCGCGTGAACGCGCCGTCGACCCCCTGGTACTGGGTCGTCCTCCATGCCGAGAACGGCCTCTACATGGACTACTTCAAGCCCAACATCGGCGCCCAGATGTGGCGCCGGACGGTCAAGCAACGCTCGATTGTTGACCGGTGGTGGTGGGCGGAAAAGGCGCTGAGAGCCAACGCCGAGGTCTACGACCCGGGGACCGGCACCTTCCACCGGATGAAGAAGTTAAAGCTCCGCCACACCTACGCGAGGGGCAGCCAGCAGCCCACCTTCGTGGGCGAGGCGCAGGGCCCCACCGCGCGCGTCCGATTCAGGCTCGAGACCTACTCGCGCGCCTACTGGCGGTTCGAACAGAAGCACCTCGGCGGCCTCGTGAAATCCATCCTCTACTACAACGAATACCCGGCCGAACTCACGGCCTTCGAGTTCGAGGACCTGCGCACGGGCCGCAAGCTCACGAGGAGCGACCTCGGGTTCGTGGCGGCCAACTGCGAGCAGACTTGGGGGAAGCTCTACTAGCGCGGCGGGGGCGCCCGGCGGCCTCGACATCAATCAAAGCACTAAATACGATGAAGCGCTGGGGCGGAACCGGTGGACGAGCAGAACCCCGCTCCCGCGCCCTCGGGAGCCAAGGCGCCGGAGGCAGGGCAGGCCGACGCACCGGTAAAGCCCGCTCGACAACCGCACGAGGGCGGCCCGCTCCTCATCCTCGGGCTCATGCTGGGGATCCTCCTTGCGGCGCTCGACCAGACGGTCGTCTCGACGAGCCTCCCGAAGATCGTGGCCGACATCAACGGCTTCGAGCACTTCGCCTGGGTCTTTGCCGGCTACATGCTGGGCTCGACGCTCGTCATCCCGCTTGCCGGCAAGCTGTCGGACAACTACGGGCGCCGCCCGGTCTACCTCGCCGGGATGAGCATCTTCCTCGTGGGCTCGATGCTCTGCGGGACCTCCACGGACATCTGGCAGCTCATCGGCTACCGGTTCTTCCAAGGGCTTGGCGGCGGGATGCTCTTCCCGGTGGCAAACGCCGTCGTGGCGGACATCTACGCGCCCGCCGAGCGCGGGAGGATCCAGGGGATCTTCGGCGCGGTCTTCGGCCTCGCGTCGGTCGTGGGCCCCTTCCTCGGCGGCTGGATTGTGGACAACCTCCACCTCTTCGGGGTCGCCTCGTGGCGGTGGGTGTTTTACGTGAACCTCCCCGTGGGGGCAGCGGCCATCGCGACCGTGTGGACGCACTTCCCGCGCCTGCCGTCCCGGGAAACGCCGCCCTTCGACTTCGTGGGGACCGGCACGCTGATGGCCGCCCTGGCGTCGGCGCTCGTGATCACCGTGCTTGGCGGCTCCACCTACGCCTGGTCGAGCCCCCAAATCCTGCTGCTTGTCGTCGTCTCGGCCGGCGCGTTTGCCGCGTTCTTGCTCGCCGAGCGGCGCGCGGCCGACCCCGTCGTGCCCCTCAGCCTCTTCCGCAACCCCGTCGTCAGCGTGAGCGCCCTGTCCGTATTCTTGCTCGGCGCCGGGATGTTCGGCGTGATTGGGTTTTTCCCCACGTACCTCCAGGGCGTCGTCGGGTTCAGCGCGACCTACTCGGGCGCCACCCTGATCCCCCTTTCCGTGGCGCTCATCGCGGGCGCCGGCGCCTCCGGGTTCCTCTTCAAACGCTTTGGCTACAAGCCCTTCGCGCTCTCGGGCGGCCTCATCAGTGCCGCGGGGTTCGGTCTCCTCCTTTCGATGGGGACTTCCCCGACCCTCGCCGTCGCGGTCGCGGGGCTCATGCTCGCGGGGCTCGGCGTGGGATTCCGCATCCAATCGTACACGATTGCGGTGCAGAATGCGGTCGAGCGGCGGGTGATTGGAACGGCGACGAGCACGATCCTTCTCTTCCAGACCATCGGCGCGACCTTCGGGGTCACCGTCCTTGGCGTCTTGCTGAACAACGCCGTGATCGCCGAGGTCCCGGCACACGTGGACCCGGCCACGCTTCAACAGATCCTCGCGAACCCCTTCGTCGGCGGCCACGTGGAACGCATCCCCTCGCTGCTCGTGCAGCCCGCTTTTGTCGCGGCGATGCCCCCGGCCGTGATCCAGGGGATCAAGGACGGCTTCGCGATCGCCATGCAGGTCATCTTCCTTGCCGGCGCGATTCTTTCGCTCGCGGCTTTTGTGACCACGCTCTTCCTGAAGAGCATCCGCCTGAAGTCGAAGGAGGAGTACATGTCGGGGGCACGCTCGGGGGGCACGCCTGCGCCCTCACCCGGCGACCCAGTAGGCGACGGCGTCCCCATTGTCGAAGGCGCGGACAAAGGGGGCGGCGTCGAATTTGGCAAGAGCGGCCCCGGCCACGGGGACGGCGGGATCCCACTGCGTGAGGGCAGCGCCCTCGACGACGTCCCGCGAAAGTAGGACGACCCGGATGCCCGACGCCCCGCGAGGGCTCACCACGGTTTCGAGGGCGGGCAGAGCCACGGAGGGCTCGCCAACGAGCACGGGGCCCGCGGCCTCCCATGTCGCGTCCTGGTGGGCGAAACCATAGACAACCGAGGAGAGGCGGTGGTCGCTCGCCACGAGCGTCGTGGGCACGTACCAGTCGAGCCACACGACGGCGGCCGTCTCGCTCGTGACTGTCCCCTCTTGGAAGCCAACGAGGGTCCCCTTGGACGGGTAGGCCGTGAGCGACACGCCGAGGACGAGCAGGGCGATGAGGCCCGTCGAAAGGGCGCGTTGGGCTTGCCGGCGACCGGGCAGCGCCTGCAGGGCGCTCGCCCGGAAGGCGAAGACCAGCGCGACGGCGGCAAGGGGCGCGGCGGCGTCGACGAAGTATTGGAGGTGGCGATAGGGGATGAGGACCGTGGGGAGCGCGAGGGCGCCGACCGCGCCGGAGAGCGCCACGCCGGCGCATGCGGCAAGCGGCACACTTGCGCCCCGGACGGGCGCGAGGCGGCCGGGCCCTGCCACGACCGCAGCAAGCGCAAGCCCGAGCGGCAGGAAGGGCAGGACCACCGAAGGGGAAACGACGGCGGTCGTGCCGGGCACCCCGACCGTTGAGACAACGGCGACTGCGGCCCCTGCGAGTAGGACGGCGAGCCCGAAGCGGCCGAGGGTGGCCCGTTCATCGAAGATGGCCGTAAGGCCCTTCCTTCGGCGGGGCCGGGTCTCGAAGAGCAAGGTGAGGAGGGTGAGCGCTACCGCGGCGACAAGCCCGGCACCGGGGAGGAAACGCGCAACCGCAGGCGAGGTGTGGTCGAGGACATTGGCTCGGAAGTGGGGCGCCCCAAGCGCCCAAAAGATCGCGTTGAGCACGAGCAGGAGGACCGCGCCAAGGAGCGCCGAGTCGACGAGGCGCGATCGAGCGAGGTCGGCGGGCGCGGTGCGGGCCTCGTAGAGTGCCACGGCTGCAAGCATGGCGCTTGCAAGGAACGCGCTCAGGTGGTGCGTGGGGACAAGCGCGAGGGCAAAGACGACCACCACGAGCCGCGCCCAAGGCTCCCGCGCCGCGTGGACGACCGCCGCCAAAGCCGCGAAGGCGAGCATCCCCCCCAAAGCCCCTGGCATCGCGTGCGAACCCGCGAAGGCCTCGGGCATCGCGACCGCCACGAGCGCGCCCGCCGCCGTGGCGGCGCGCAAAGACCCCGAGAGGCGCAACGTGATGACGAAGCCCAAGAGTGCCGTGAGCGAGGCCGCGGCCGGGACGACGATGGACATGGCGAGGAAGGGGTCGAGCCCCGAGATCTGCGCGAAGGCGCCCGCGACGACGTACATCCCCTTGAAGTCCGGGTAGCCGCCGCCCCATCCCGTGTAGGCGTCGGGGAGCAAGCCCCCCGTGGCCATGTTCGTCTCGAGGAGCCTCGCGTACTCGCCCTGGTCCGAGCCCCAGACGGGAAATTGCGTGAGGGGCCACCAGCGCACGAGCGCGGCGAGCCATGTCACGCCGAAGGCGAGCAGGGCGGCCTTCCACAGACGCGAGGGACCTTGGGGCGCGCCGGTGTGGTGCCCGCGCTCGCGCGGCGCTTGGCGCGACCTTGCCCCCATGAGGGGGAAATCCCGGCCCCGCCACTATTAAGGCATCTGGTACGGCGGGAGCGGTGCGAAGCGCCATCGTTTTCTGCGCCGGGCGTTCTGTGGGCGCAAGGCGGCTCCCCCGTGCACAAGCTCGCCGCCCTCTTCTCCGGCGGCAAGGACTCGACGCACGCACTCTACCTCGCGCTCCAACGGGGGTTTGCCGTGTCGACCCTTGTGGCGGCGCGGCCGAAGCGCGCCGATTCGCACATGTTCCATGTCCCCAACCTCGATGTCACGCGGCTTTCCGCAAAGGCCATGGGGCTCCCGCTCCTCGAAATCCCCGTGTCCGGCGAAGCCGAGCGCGAAGTCGACGAGCTCGAGGCGGCCTTGCGCCCGCTCGCCCTTTCGGGTCAAATCGATGGGCTCCTCGCGGGCGCGATCGCCTCGGACTACCAGTGGGCGCGCCTCAACGCGGTGGGCCACCGACTGGGGCTCCCTTGCGTGACGCCTCTGTGGCGCGTCGACCCCGAACGCGTGCTCCGTGACGAGCTCGCGTCGGGTCTCAAGTTCATGATCGTGGCGGCCCAGACGGAGGGGCTTGACGAGAAGTGGCTCGGCCATACCGTCGACGGTCCGCTCCTCGAGGACCTCCTTGCAGCCGCCCGCGAGCACCGCTTCAATGCGGCCGGCGAGGGCGGCGAGTACGAAAGCCTGGTGACGGACGGCCCGCTCTTTTCCGAACGCATCTGGGTTGAGGCCTACCACGTGATGGCGGGCGAGACCTCGTCGTACTTCGTCGTCGACGAAGCCGTGCTCGCGCCACGCGGCGGGCCCGTGTAGGGCGGGTCCCTGTCACTCGAACGTGAACGCGGGCGAGGGCAGGTGCGACTTGAACTCCTCGACCTTGGCCTTCACATCCTTCCCCTTGGCGGCGTCGCGGATGAACCGGGCAATGTCCGGCATCTGGTCGGCCCCCGCGCCGCAGCGGGCAAGTTCGGCCGTGCCGATGCGCCCCACGGCGTCGACAATGATCGAGTTGCGCTCGAGGGTCGCCGAGAACTCCGACGTATCGAGGTGCCACTTGCGCTTGAGCTGCTTGTCGTCCAGCATGATCTGGTGGGACTGCGTGTAGCCGAGGTCGCGGAACTTCACGGGGATTCCGACGCCGTCGAGCGCCGAGGCAAGGGTGGTTGAAAGCTCGACGACCCGGTGCGCGTATGCGCGCCCGAAGTGCGCCATCTCCGCCAGCGCGATCGCAAGCGCCGCGATCCGGTTTTCGTGCGCGTTGTCCATGGTCCGCCAGGTGACATTGGCCGTGGCCTTCAGGAAGAGCCGCTCGTCGTCGGTGAGGAAGAGGCCGCCTTGCGGCCCGAAGAACGTCTTGTGAGTCGACCCGAAGAGGGCCACCGCGCCCTCCTTGAGCGGGCGCTGGAACGCGCCCCCAGCAATGAGCCCCATCACGTGGGACCCGTCGTAGAGGATCGTCGGGCGCACGCGCGCTTCGGCGCAGGCGTCCTTAACGGCCTTGAAGTCGTACGGGAAGAGGATGTACGAGGCGCCGAGCAGGAGTGTGGCGGGCTTCGTCTTCTTGAGGAAGGCCGGCAGGCGCGCCGCGTCGAGGTTCCAGGCCTTTTCGTCGAAGGGAAATTCCGCCGCCTGCCACCCGAACATTTCCGGGAGGAATCTCGGGTCGTAGCCCGTGTAGCCGCCGAAGGCCTGCGGGCAGGACGCGAGCAGTGCCCCCTTGCGGGTCGTTGCAAGGAGCGCGATCTCGGCCGCGATGTGCCCGCCGATTGGGTCAATCATTGCGTGGCCTGCCGCGAAGACATCCTGCGCGAGCGCCCTCGCCTCGTCTTCGACCTCTTCCATCCAAAGGGTGCCGCCGTAGGCGTTGTGCATGAACGTGCCTTCGAACTCGCGGTCGAGGCGCAGGGAATAGCGCGAAGCCATGTCGCTGCCAAGCGCGGCACGCGCCGCCGGCGACAGCAGGTTCTCGCTCGCCTGGAGGTTGAGGGCCCGCCCGCGGAATTGCTCGTGGGCTTGGACCGCCTGGCGTACACGCCGGAAGCGGTTGGCGCCGCGCCCCTTCGGGACAAACGGGCTCTGGGACGTGATTTCGCGAAAACGCGGCGTGAGGGTGCCCCCCGTGTGCCCGCCTGAAACGGGCTCAAAGCTCTTGAAAGAGCGCTCCGGCCTACATGCCCCAGCCGAACTTCGAACCGGTCCCGACTTCGGGGACGAACGCGTCGTCCTCGAATTCCGACCCGGCTTCCTCGGCTCCCTGGTTCTCCACGACCAGGTTCACGAGCGCAGCGACGATCTCTCGAAGCTGCGCAAGCTCACTTTTCAGGGACTCCAGCTCTTTGCCTGACGCTCCATCCACAACCGATCCCATCGAAATACCGCCTCACGTACGGGACAGCGGTACGAGTGCAGCCATCCCAGGCGCCACTTATCCAAAGCGCTCTAGTTAAACCTTGGCCTTGCCGTACCACGTCGAGAGTTTACGTGATTCGCCGCGCTTGCAGTGCTCGCAGTAAAGCGTCCCGCGCATTCTGGTGGAGAGTTCGAGAGGGCGGCGGCACTCGCCGCAGAAAGCCTTGACCACGCCGAACTCGGGCCCCTTAGTCTAAAGGCGAAGTGTGGGCTCCACCATGGAAACCCGGGCCCGAATAATGTCACTTGGGCGGAACTCGGTGGATAACTCATCGATGTAGCGCTCATCGACGTCCATGATGTGGATCGCGGCGAAGTTGTCCTGCGCGAGCGCGCGGTCCGTGCCCTCGACTTTCTCGACAAAGGCGAGAGAAAGTCCCGTCTTGTTGTCGTGGATCGTGCCGTAAACGACGTCACCCACGCGCAGCTTGTTGGGCCGGTGGAGGGGGAGGACGACCGCCTTGAGTTCGCGGGTGTCGGTGAGCAGCTTGCCATAAAGGGAGGCCCGGATCCGGCCGTCTGGCGTGACGTAGGTGCCCTCCCCGGCCTCAAACATCTCGACGGTCCCGATTTCCTCGCCGGGGGTAACGATCTTGCTGTCGGCCATCTGAAGCCAGGCTCCAACTGGCGCGCACGGGGGGGCGGCGGATAAAGGTTGGGGGGCTCGCCTGGCCGGGGCAGACACCGATGGGTTGCGGGCTTACGGCCCGCAAACGCGTATTGGCACAGGGCGGGGCTTGGCCAGGCGAATGGCAACGCCGCGGCAGCCGCCAGGTCAGGCCCCGCAGGTGCCGGGGGCATCACCGGGGATGCCGCCGGGCTACCCGGGTTGGGGGCCAATGCCCCCGCCGATGCCCGTGCCGAAGAAAGACAACACGATGGTCGTCATCGTGGTTGTTGTCATCGTTGTCGCCGCCCTCGCCCAATCCTCTGGTGGGGGGCCGTGCGACGGTCTCCTTCGCCGGCCGGTCGGTTGGGACCTCGATTCTGGGCTAAGGGCCGCCGGCGCCCGAGCGCCGCGCCTGTTTGATCCGAAGCCCCTTCATGCGCTCGACCTTCCTCGTGACGAGCGCCTCGGTCCCGATATCGTGGCGGACGTAAAAGGGCCCCGTGACGGACCTCAGCCCCGCCTCGGCCGCGCGCTCCGCCCCTTGGAGCCGGTCGGCGACCCCCACGATGGCAAGGGCGCGCGACGCGGTCATTTGCAGGGACCCCGGCACGCCGTCGACGGCCCCGAAGAAGAGGCGCGCGCCCGCCTGCTCGACCGCGCGCTCGTCTACGGCGATCTGTGCGCCCCTCGCGACCTGCGCCGTCCCGTACCCTTGGGGGACCACGTACTTGCAGACCGTGGCCTTCTTCGCGAAGCGGACGTCCGCCGTGCCGAGGCGCCCCTCGGCCATCGCGAGGCACAGCTCGACATAGTTCGACTCGAGGAGCGGCAGGACGTTCATCGCCTCGGGGTCCCCGAAGCGCGCGTTGAATTCGATCACGCGGGGGCCTTCGACCGTGGCCATGAATTGGCCGTAGAGGACGCCGACGAAAGGGGAGCCCTCGGCCTTGAGCGCCTGGATGGTCGCCCTCATGACGCCCTTGGCCGCTTCGAGTTCCTCGGGCGCAAGGAAAGGCAGGGAGTGGTTCGCGAGCGAGTACGAGCCCATCCCCCCGGTGTTCGGGCCCTTGTCGCCCTCCAGCGCGCGCTTGTGGTCCTGCACGAGGGGCATCTCGCGGACGGTCGCGCCGTCCGAGAAGGCCATCAGCGTGAACTCCTCTCCCTCCAGGCGGCGTTCAATGACGACGGACCCTTCGCCCCCCACGTTCTTGCCAAGGACCTCGTCGGCGTAGGCGGCGGCGGCCGCCTTGTCGCCCTCCTTGAAGTCCTTGCCCTCGACCTGGACCCCTTTGCCCCCGGTGAGCCCGGCCGGCTTCACGGCGACGGGGTATTCGCAGGCTTTGAGGAACGCCCTCGCGCTCGCGGGATCGGAAAAGGCGCACGCCTCGATCGACCCCGGGACGGCCCGGCGCGCCATCAGGTCGCGCATGAAGGCTTTCGAAGTCTCGATGCGGGCAGCCTTCTGCGAAGGGGAAGCCACGGCGACCCCGAGCGCCCTGACCGCGTCGGTGACGCCCGCCCTAAGCGAGGCCTCCGGCCCCACGATGAGCAGGTCCGCATGCTCGGCCTTGGCAAAGGCGCACACGGCGTCGGCGTCCGTGGGGTCCGCCCTGCGTACTTTGGATGCAAGCCGGTCGATGCCGGGGTTGCGGTTCGGCAGGAGTGCGAGGAGCTCGCCGCCCCCCCGCCGCACGGCGTCGGCCATCGCGTGCTCGCGGCCGCCGCCTCCAAGGAGGAGCACCTTCCGCGTGATCGGGCTCACCTTTTCCGCAGGCCCGCGCGGTAGGCCTCGAGCTCGTCGTGCGTGCGGCGCAGCGTCGGCATGTCGAGGATGGCGACGAGCTCGACGCCGCGCGCGAAGAGGGCGTCTTCCGCGCCTTCGTCCCGATCCACGACCGCGACCACCATCAGCACCTTGGCGCCCGCCGCTTCCACGGCGTCGATCCCCGACATCACGGAGTGCCCCGTGGTCGTCACGTCCTCGACAAAGGTCACCGTTTCCCCGGCCTTCAGTTCCCCCTCGATCCGCCGCTTCGTGCCGTGGTCCTTGGCCTCCTTGCGGACAAAGAGGGACGGCTTGTCGACCGCGATCGAGACGGCCGCCGCAATGGGGACGCCCGCAAGCTCGACGCCGGCAATCCGGTCCGAGTCGATGTGCGGCGCCATGGCCTGCGCGATGAGCGCCAGGATGTCAGGGCGCGTGAGCCCCCGCTTCACGTCGATGTAGGTGTCGCTCTTCTTACCAGAAGCGAGCGTGAAGGTCCCACGCTGGTAGGCGCCGCAGTCGATGAGGAGCCGTGCAAGCTGCGCACGCTCCTCGGGCGTAAACCGGAAGGCCGCCTTCTCGTCCAGCGCGCCACCTCTCGACCGTAAGGCCTCCCCGTTACCACGGTTCAGCCTTTAACCCCATGCGGTAGCCCACCACGCTTACGCCGCGGTGAAGGAAAAAGGTGATGAGGAGGACGACCAGGATCGCTTCGAGTGGGAGGTTCGCCTCGAACCACGGGGGGAAGGTGAGGAGGGCAAGGACCCACGCGCCGAGGACGAAGTCGTACTGGTCGGCAAGGGGCAGCCTCGCGCCTCGCGCAAGGCCCAAGCGCCTCTTGGCCATGGACTTCACCGCGTCGCCCAAAAGGGCGCCGAGCCCAAGGACGAAAACGACAAGGAAAGAGCCCGCGCCGGCCGCGCCGCCTTGGGGGTCGAAGGTGGGCAGCACCTTGGGGTTGTCGACGGCGGCCGCGGCGGCGACC
>JBGPNV010000017.1:0-20290 GCA_041487695.1 Thermoplasmata archaeon
CCCACGAAGGCGAAGGCCAGCAGAAGGGCACCAAACGCACGGGCGGAGGCCTTGTGCGCCATCGACCTTTGCCACGCTGGCCAGGCTACTTAAAGGGTGCCGAACGGGGCTCGAACCCTTCTGCGCTAATCGGGCAAACCGCTGAGAAACAGAGCCCCCGCGCCGGCAAGGAGCATGAAGAACGACGCAACGACGGCCAAGGGCAGGCCGACCTTGATGAGGAGGGAAGGCTCCCCGAGGCGGGAACGCAGGCTGAGGCTCAGGGCCGAAACGCCCGACAGGAGCCCGAAGAGCGAAAGGATCGCCACGACCGCCCCGATCACGAACCGGGCCCCCAGGACCTGCACGAGGGGCCCGGCACCAACAAGGCTCGCGGCGGCCGGCGCGGTGAGGGCGAGCAGCGCCGAAGCCACCGCGAGTTTTGCCACCAGCTCAGCTTCCCAACGGTCGAGGAGCCGGCCAAGCTGCGCTTCGGTGATCGGCGGCGGCACGCTGTACTGCGCGACCAGTTCCACCATGTTCTTCCGGTAAGCCCTGAAGCGCACGGCTTTCGGGTAGCCCAACGGCGTCAAGAACCTTTCCCGACCGTCGCCGGGACGCGCCCGGAGGCGCCTCGCCCTGCAGGCCCTATTAGATACGTCGCGTGTTTTTGCCCGAGGCGCCCCCATCCCCACCCACGCGACCTGGAACCTCGACGGCGACCTCGAAGTCGCCCTCTCGACCCGCGCCCGGGGCGGCGACCTGCGCAGGATCCTCTCGCTCGTTGCCCGCACCTCCCTGTGGGTCGACCCGGCGGTCGCGCGCAAGGTGGCCGTCGTGTTCCCCAAGAGCGCGCGCCGGCACCCGACGCACGAGCGCGTCGGGCAGGTCGTGAACGGGGTCCGGCTTTGGAACAACGAACCGGCCGCCTACGCGTTCTTCGCCGCCCTCGGCTCGAACTGGAACCACTTCACCGGCTGCAACGTGTGCCACACGTACCGCCTCTCACCGTACGACCCCCAACACTTCACGCGCCTCTCGAACCTCACCGCCGTGTCTCACTCGCTCTGGCGCTTCACGGACTTTGCCCCCGTCGAGGCCGCCCTCCAGCGGCGGGCCTTCGAGCTCTACCGCTACAAGGGGACTTCGGGAAACGTGCCCCCGCGGCCGCTCTTCTACCCAGACGACTGGAGCGGGCCCCTCTCGCCCGACGACCCCGCACGCACCGTCCGCGCGCTCAAACGGCTGCGCGCAGAGCACCCGGGCTTCTGGCAATACACGCCCCGGCGCCTCCCCCCTTCCGCCCGCTTCGCCCCCTCGGTCGCGCCCGCCTCGCCGCTTCGCTGGCTTTCCGCCGAAGAGCGTGAGGGACTTTCGGGCCCGGCGCCCCTTTCCGTCCTGCCGGGCGCCCGCAACCTCGAGGCCGAGTTCTGGCGCGAGGCGCACCGCTTTGGGCGCACGACCGCCTTCCTCGTCGGCCTCGTCGTGCGCCACGCCTACTTCGCGCCCCCCCGCGTCGTGGCGCTCGTTGCCAATCCCTTTCCCCTGGCTCGCCGCGTGCTCCCCTACTCGAACGAGAAGCCCCGCCAGGTCGTCGACGGCGTCACCCTCACAACGAACATGGCGGCCGCCGACGCGCTCACCGCCGCCCTCGGGCGCGCGATCCACTCGGTGCGCGGCGGGAACGTCGACCACGTGTGGGTGGGCGCGCCGGTGCTGCCCGCCCACTTCTGCCACCTCGGCGGGCTTGTCCTCGTCCCCTTCGCGTTCGCTTCGCTCGTTGACGCCCCGCCCATCCGCGGCCTCCTTGCCCGCCACCTCTACGAGCGCACGGGCTACGCCGGGCCCTCCCGCAAGGCGCCCCCGCCCTCACGCCTCGTGCCCCGGGATTGGCCCGAAACGGTCAACCTCACGCGCGCCCAGGAGGACGCGGCCATCGCGAAACTCATGCGGATGCGCGCGACGAGGCCGGGCTACTATCCGGCAAAGCCTTCGGCGCGCCCAAGGGGGCGCCCCTAGATCTCTTCGGTCGCGCGGCGGATGTAGTCCGCCACTTCGTCCAACACCACGCCCATGCCCCTCTGGTCGGGCACAGCTCCGAAGTAGAAGTAGCTCCCATGGAGTTTGTCCGCAAACATGTGCAGCTTGTCAGATAGGTCCGTCCGGCCCGCCCCCTGAAGGAATTCGTGTCGCGTGATGTGGAATCGGGGCCCGGGGTCCGGGAAGAAACCGTGCCGCTCCATCGCGGCGTCTGTCGCTTGCAGAATGGCAAGCCATGCCTTTTCGGCCGCGTCACGCACGCGCCGCATGTCCTTGACTTGGAAGCCCTGGTCAGCCTCCTCTCGCGCCAGCTGCAGGAAGCTCTCTGCCATCCGGTGGAGCGCGGCGGGGGCTGTCGAGGCGGCCACGAGTCCAAGCGTGGCGCGCTACCCTTATGAAACTTGGCTGAGGGAAATCGCCCCAATCTCATTCCCTCGCGGCCTCCCCGCGGCGAAGCCATGATGCGGAAGCTGCGCCGACCGCGACCGCTGGAAGGGCCGTGAGGGTCGGATGGCCCTCAGATCCCGCGCGGCTTGTCGTCCTCGTCGGCGGGCGTGCTTTCCGACAAGGGCTTCTTGTCCTTGCGCTCGGCGCTGCGGAACGAGTCGTCCGACGAGGCAAACGAATCCCGGTCGTCCCCGAACTCCGCGTGGGACTTTTTGGTCTCCCGCACGCCAAGCGTGGGGGTCACATCGGAAAGCCTCGTCGTCTTCGAGGGCGAAGGTCTGCCCGCCTCGGGCGAGGGCGGCGGTACTGCCGCGAGCTTGGCCGCGGGCACGCCGGGCCCCTGCGTCCTTCGCAGGTCCTCGAGCTCCTTCTCGAGCCGCTTCACGCGCTCGGCGTCGGCTTCGGCGGGGGCCGCCTTTGGCGCGCCCGGCGCGGTCGGCCCGCCGCCGGGGGGCACGACCGGGACGCCGCCGAGGCCCGTGCCCCCAGTCCCGTAGACCGAGGCGTGGATCGTGTCCGTGGGCCCCAGCATCTGCTCGAGGATCAGCCGCTTCACATACTCGGGGTTGCGCACGCCGAAGAAGCACTCGTCCGGCGAATCGTAGCCCGGCGTGAGGTCGACAAGGCTCTCCTCGGCGCCCGTGTAGGGGCGCACATTGCCGAGCTTGAAGATCCGCTGGAGGAAGCCCCGGTCGATCTCGACGTCCCGGACCTGGGAGAAGCGCAGGTTGTTCTCGGCCGTCTTGAAAAAGCGGTAGCGGAAGATCACGCGGAAATTCGTGATGAAGTAGGTGAAGGAGCGCCGGTAGAGGTCGTAGAAGAGGATCATGAGGACGCTGAGGAGGATCGTGTAGATTTGGATCCACGGCGTCAACTCGACTGCGGCTGCCTTCAAGCGGAAGATGAAGTACAGGATGAACGGCAGGGCGAGCAGGGCGAAGTAGAGGTAGTGGACCGCCTTGAGGAACGTCGAGGCCGTGACGTTCTGTTTCGAGGTGCGCGCGTCGCGCGGCATGATGAGGCCGATGAGCACGGCGCCGATCGCCCAGAAAAGGAGCGGCGCAATGTCGCTGCCGCCGACGAGGGTCTTGAACTCGTTGAAGAGCGTCGCGAAGAACGCGAGGATGAGGAGGTAGGTCGCGGTCCAGACGAAGAGGAGGATCGACGGGATGTACCAAGGCAGGAAGGAGATGGGGTGCGGGTGGAAGCGCGCGAGGACCCGCTCGCCGCTGATGAGCGTCTCGCGGAGCTGGTCCTTTTCGCTCGGAGCGGCCGAGGTGGGCGAGGTGGGGGCGGCCGTGTCTTCCATGGGCGGAGGCGCGATCGCGCGGGCGGGCCTATAAAAGGCGCGCTCCAAGAAAGGGTGCGGCAAGCCGGCCGCCCGCTAACTTGAGGCGTCCGTGGAGGTCCCCTTCGCCGTGCCCTTCCTTGGGGGGCCTGGGGTCACCGCCCACCGGCTCCTGCGTCGAAGGGCCCCCACGGGTTTATCTCCGGAAAGTGTGTGGCCACGCGATGTGGCCTTGCGCGTCGGTGTCGTCGGCTGCGGCTCGATCGGGCGGACCCTTGCGCGAAAGCTTGCGGCCTTCAAGCCCGTGTCGCGCGTGACCTTCTTCGACCTTGACGGCGCACGCGCGCGCGAACTTGCGGCGATGAGCCGCCGCTACCGCAGGGCCGCCTCTCTCGGCGCGCTTGTAAAGGCGAGCGACCTCGTCGTCGAGTGCGCCTCCCAGGCGGCCGCGCGCGAGGTTGCGCCGGCCGCCCTGCGCGCCGGCCGCGATGTCCTCATCATGTCCCTCGGCGCGCTGGCCGACGACCGGTTTTGGCGCGACCTGCGGAAGGTCGCAGCGCGGACCCACGCCACGATCCTGCTGCCTTCGGGGGCTCTCGCGGGACTCGAGGCGGTGGCGAGCGCCTCCGCTGCGGGCCTCCGGGAAGTCTCGCTTACGACACGCAAGCCGCCTCGCGCGCTCGCGGGCTCGCCCTACCTGCAGGCGAAGGGGTTCGACCCCGCGTTGGTCCGCGCGCCCACGGTCGTCTTCCGCGGCAGCGCGCGCAAGGCCGTCCGCCTTTTCCCGGCCAACATCAACGTCGCCGCCGCGCTCTCGATCGCGGGCGTCGGCTTCGACCGCACACGCGTCACGATTGTCGCCGACCCGGCGGCCAAGTCGAACGAACACGAGGTCGTCGCGCGAGGCGCCTTCGGGGCCCTCAGAGCCAGCGTCAAGAACGCGCCCTTCCCCGACAACCCCAAAACGTCGTACCTCGCGGCGCTCTCGGCCGTATCGAGCGTGAAAAACGCCGCGCTGGGCATCCATTTAGGGCCCTGACTTCGCCCTCTCAAGGGATCAAAGAAGCGCACCAAGTCCGTTAAATAGCCAGGGTGCGGGCTTTTGCGCTTGTGTCGGCTGCTCGCGCCGGCCTCTGCGGCTTCCTTGCCGTATCGCTCGCGCTGTCGGTGTTGCCCTCCGCGCTTGGCGCTCCCCTTTCCCTCTCGGCCTTGGGCACGGCCCCCTCGGGGTCGTTCCGCGTGGACCTCGCGCCCGACCCGGCGTCGGGGGCCTTGCTCGTTGCCGTCACGAACTCGCACAGCGTGGATTTCTCGTGGGTCGCGGAGGATGGGGCGCTGCCCGCGTTGCCCGCGGCATCCTTCGACATCCGGGCCGTTCCCGACGACCCCAGCCTTGCCGCGCCGCGCCTCGCCGTCCTTTCCCAGGAGCTCGCCGGTGTCGCGTACGCGTCGCCCTCGGGGCCCCGCGTCCTTGTCGTCGATCCCACTGCGGGGGCTTTCATCGCGGACCTCGCGCTCGCCCTGCAGGGCGAAGTCGGGGCCTACCCGTCCCTTGCGCCCTTCGAGGGGGGCTTCGTGGCAAGCTACCTTTCGCAGGGCGCCCCTTCGCAGGTCGTCGTCGTCGAACTTTCCTCCGAAGGCGCCCCCCTTGGGCGCAGCGCCGTCCCGCGCGACGGCGCCTTTGGAGCCGCGCTCATCCCGGCCCTGCCGGCGCCGCACCTTGCCCTCCTCAAGCCGTCGTCCCTCGCCCTCTACACCGTCGGCAGCGCCGGTGCGGTCACGAGCGGCGGCACGATCGCCGTGCGAGCGTCTGCCGGGGCCGTCTCGGCACGCGCGGGTCTCCTCCAAGGACTCTTCTCGACGAGCCTGGGGCTCGCGCGAGTTTCCGCGCCCCTCCCGGGCCTCTCGCCTTTGACCTCCGAAACCCTTGCGATGGGCGCCGGTGCCGTCGCCCTTAGCTCATCGACGAGCGGCGACGGCCTCCTCGTCGGCGCGGTGCGGACACCCTCGGGGGCCCTTGTCGTGCGCGAGGACTCGATCGGGCGGTATTCCACCGCATCCGTTTCTGACGCACGCGGCTTTGCAAGCGCCACGGACCGCTTCGGCCTTGCGCGCGTCGCGGTCCTGCGCGGAAGCGTGGGTGCGCCCCACCTGGAAACGGCCACCGCGGGCGACCTCGACGCCCTCGACACCACGCTCGAGGGACCCTCGACCGTGCGGCCTGCGGACACCGTCTCCCTCACCGCACACCTGCGCGCCGTCCGCTCCCCCGTCACGGTGGTCGGCCTCGCCTTCGCGCTCCCGCCGCAGTGGAGCGCCCAGGGGCTCCCCGTCTCGCTCACCCTGCCGCAGGGCGGTTCTGCGGAGGTCGCCTTCACGGTCGCCGTGCCGCCGGGGGCCGCTCCCGGGCCTTACACCGTGTCGCTCACGCCGGCCGCGCTCGAGGTGAGCTCGCCGACCTCGGCCTCGATCACGCTCATTGTCCCCACGCTGGCCTCGACGGTCGAGGCCGCGTGCTGCCCCACCAACCTCGAGCTTTCACCCGGCGAGAGCCGCGTGGTCAGCGTGAGCGTCGTGAACCGCGGCGCGCAGGCGGTCACGACGGAGGTCGACCCTCAGGCACCCACGGGCTTCCTCGTCTCGCCCTCGCACACGGCCGTCGCCCTTGCGCCCGGCGCCTCCGCGCAGGTCGACCTCACCGTGACGGTTGCCCACGGGACGCTGCCGCTCGAGGGCGGCGTCCTCACCATCCTCCTGCGGCCTAACGACGGGTCGGCAGCCTCGCGGGTCGAGCTCGGCGCGCGCATCCTTGCGGTCTTCGCGCCCTCGCTTGCCGTCGCGCCCCGCGACCTCAGCGCTGTGCCGGGCGCGGCGGTCGAGGCCCCGTACGCGCTTGTCAACATGGGCAACATCGGCGGCCTTGTCGCGCTTGAGGCCGATGTCACGGGCCTGCCGGAGTCCGCGCTTAGCGGGTTTTCGGCCCTCGTGTTTGTCCCGGCCTACGCGCGCACCGACCTGCCCCTTACGCTCACGGTCCCCTCCCATGCGGTCGCGGGCACGGCCTTCCAGCTCTCGGTTGCCGCCTTCCTGGGAGAAGGAGGGCGGCCCTTGGGCGACGCAGAGGCCATGTGGGGCACCGTGCGGGCAGCCGGGTCCCTCCTCGCGCGCATCGAGCCCGGCGCACCCGTGGTGCCGGGCGCGGAAGGGCAGGCGACCTTGGTCCTCGAGAACCCCGCGAACGCGGCCGCGCTCGTGGACATCGCTTTCGGCGCGCTGCCCGACGGCTTTGCCGCGCGTGTCGAGGGCGCGTCGAGCCGTGTCGCGGTCGACCCGTTCGGCTCGGCAACCGTGGCGCTCGCCTTCCGGTCGCCCGACCGCGCGCTGCCAGGGCCGGCCACCCTCCCGCTCACCGTGACGCAGGTCGGCGGCGCCTCGGTGCCCCTCCAAATTCCCGTTGAGGTCCTTCCGACCCACGCGCTCGAGGTCCGCGTCCTCACGCCCTCGATCACACTCTCGGGCGCCCGCACGCACGACGCCACCGTGGATTTCGAAGTCACGAACGGCGGGAACGCCCCGACCTCCCTCCTCTTCGCCTCGAGCGCCGCCCTCAGCGCGCTTTCGCTCCTCGGCGCGCCGGGCGCGCCCACCCCGGTCGACACATCCAGGGCGCTCGCGGTGCCGCCCTTCGAGACGCTCTCGCTGCGCGCGGTCGTCGCCGCCGTGTTTGGCCCCGGCGAGGACCTCGTCCATGCCCGGCTCACCGTGGACTCCACGTCAGGCAACCGCGCCGTGGCCCCCTATGACCTCACGCGCCTGCGCAGCGACCCCGTGGTGACCGACCTTCGCGTGCGGCCCCTTGGCACCCCCGGCCTTGCCGGCGAGGTCTACCAGGTCCTCGGCACCGTCTCGAACGCCGGCGAGGGCGCGGCGGTCGGACTCGAGGTCGTCCTCACGGCCGACGGCACCGTCGTGGGCGCACGGCGCCCCGTCGAGTCCCTGAACCCGGGCGCCTCGCTCACCTTCGACTTCGAATTCGTCCCGCGACAGGCCTCGACGGAACTCACGGTGCTCGTCCTGCCTTCGGAGCCCTCGCTTGACCGCGACCGCGGGAACAACGAGCGCACCCTCACGCTCGCTGTCACCGTCCCCTCGCCGCCCGCGAACGCCGTCGTCGAAACCGCCCCGACGGCGGCGGCCTCGCTCTCCCTCTTCGCGCTTGTCGGGCTCGCGCTAACCGAGGTCGGAAAGACCACGTTGATATCCGTCCTCTTCCTCCCGCTTTATGTGAAGCTCAAGCCCAACGAGGTGCTCGACCAGTACCTGCGCGGCCAGATTCATGGGTACATCATTGCCAACCCGGGCGAGCACTACAACGCCATCAAGGAGCAGCTCGCCGTCACGAACGGCGCGCTCGCGTACCACCTGCGCGTGCTCGAGCGCTCGGGCTACATCCGCGCCACGCGCGACGGGATGTACAAGCGCTTCTGGCCCATGGGGATGAAGATCCCGAAGCGCCGGCGCCTGTCAACGATGCAAGAAGCCGTCGTGAAGGCCGTGCGCGACAACCCCGAAGCGTCGCAGAAGCGCGTGGCGGAGCTCCTCGGCGTCTCGAACCAGGTCATCAACTACCACGTGAAGGAGCTTGAGCAGGCCAACATCCTGAAGGTCGACCGGACGCACCGGTCTTCGAGGCTCTCGCTTGGACCCGAGGCCCCTCCGGCCGACGACGGGCTGCTCCCGCCCGCACCGCCCGCGCCGGTCCAGCCCCTGGGCCAGTAGCCCAAGCAGGGCCGCGCGCCTGCGCACCCATCTGCGAGTCGCACGCCCAAACGCTAATACCCCGGCGCGGCTTTCGTGCCTTTCAAGTCCGGAAACGACGGGCAGGTTTCTCCTCATGATCGCACGCGGCCACCCCATCAAGACCTACATCGACGGCCTCGACGAACGCCTCCACGGCGGCATCCCGTTTGGCAACGCCGTGCTCCTCGCCGGCACCTCGGGGACCATGAAGTCCACCCTCGCCTACTACATCCTCTACCACAACGCGAAGGCCGAACGCAAAGACGCCATTTACGTCACCTTCGAGCAGTCGAAGGACTCGATCATCCAGCAGATGAACGCCCTCGGGCTCCCGTACGACGTCGTCAAGGACTACCTCATCATCCTCGACATGGCCACGATGCGGGGCGAGGTCGACGACTTCGGCGTGAAGACGACCTGGATCCAGATGGCTCAGCAGGCGATCAAGGACTCCTACGACCGCCACGGCGCCGACCTCATCGCCTTCGACTCGCTCGGCATTTTCCAGCTCGTTGCCGGCCTCGAGCAGCCGCGCGCGCAGCTCTACCAGTTCGTCAAGCGCATCAAGGGGTTCGGCGCGACGAGCTTCTGGATCAGCGAGATGGACGCGGGCTCACAGAAGTACGGCCGGTGGGACGAAGACTTCCTGATGGATGGCGTCTTGCACATCACGCAGCAGCACCGCCGGGAGACGGACTTCGAGTTCTGGATGCGCGTCGTCAAGATGCGCGGGGTTGCCCACGAAAAGAACTTCCTGTCGTTGAATTTCGGCGCGAACGGGTTCTCCGTCGCGAAGATCATCACGGACGAGAAGCTGAAGTGAGCCCTTCAGCGCGGCGCCTCGCGCTTCGCCGGGTGGGCAAGGTCCGCGAGGAGTTCCTCGAGCGCCGGCTCGCCCTGCTTGGCGCCTCGGAACCCCGTCCACTCGTTCACGGGTGAGGGCTCCCTCTCGCCGCTGCCGAGGAGCACCATGAAGAGCCCGCCTACCGCGAGGAGCACCCCCACGTCGTTCGCGATCCACAGGAAGGGGAAGTAGTCGAGCGCGTGGCGCGGGTCGAGGAGCAGGAGGAGTCCGGCCGTGGCCCAAACGCAGGGTGGTGCAAGCAGGAGGAACCTCGGCCTCAAGGTCGTGCCCGCCGGCGGAGGGCCGCAACCGCGAGATAAGATGTGCCTCGAAGGGGGGGGCCTCAGTGGCCGCCGGTCTCGGGCTTTGCCGCGGGCTGGGCGCCCTCCTCTTCCTCGGGCCCGAAGCTCCACCGGATGATCGTGATGAACGCGACGGTGAACGCGGCAACGAGGCTGAACCACGCGTACGGGAAGAGGTCCCAGCCCGAACTCGTGTTCGACATCGCAACGCCGACGAGCACGAGGAAGGCCACGACCGGCAGCACAACGAGGATCTTCCAGGGCTCCATCGCCATGTCTCGGGCGCCGGGATCGAAAGCGGACGGATAAGGATTCGCGTCGCGGCGGCGCCGGGGCCCCCGTCAGGCCGGCCGGGCCTCAAGCGGCCTTGCCAAGTGCCGGCGCGCGCACACGGGGACCTCGTACCATCCAACGGCCGGCGCTGCGCGTACCGCGGGCACGGGCGCCTCGCTCTTGGGCGCTCTTCGCCCGCAGGTGCGGCAGCGGTAGGGGGCGTTCGCCCCCGCCGACTTCATCCGGTTCCCGCAGGACGGGCAGACGGGGTTTTGGTTGCGCAGCGGCCGGGGCACAGTCGCGATAACCTCGAGTTTCTCGAGGTTGATCGTGCGTGGGCCTTCGCGCAGCGCGCCCACGGCCCGCACCCGGTCGCCCTTCGCCAGGCTCCCGACGAGGTCCCGGAACTCCTTCGTCGGCTCGAAGGCCGCGCAGTCGGCGGCCTCCCCTTCTTGATCTTCGAGGCCGAAGACCACGTGGCCACCCGGCAAGCGCTTCGGCGCGCGCGCGACCTCGCCCACTACCGCCACGGTCTGCATCGCCTCCGAGACCTTCAGCGTGGTTTCCACGACGTGGGCGTCGGTCCCCTGGTTCGTCTCGAAAAGGAGCCACCCGGCCCACGGCTCGCCGGCGTCAATCGCGGCTGCGGCCTCCCGGAGCTCGTGGGGGGCAAAGGCACGGACGCCGAAAAGGACGGGACAGGGTGTGGCCGGCGCCACCGCCGCGTGCCGGTTCCGCCGGTCCACGCTCTGGTACGTGGTGGGGAAGGCCCGGTCCATCCGATCGACCGAATCGAAGTCCACCTGGCGCTTCGTGCCCCAGCGGGCCTTTTCACGGTAGACCACGAGCTCAAAAGTCGGGGAAGACGATTCGAAGGCCGCCGCGGCGCAGGCGCCGACGATTCCCCGGCCGTCTCCCTGCGCCTTCCAAAGCGGCTTCGGACGCAGCCCTGCGATCGAGGCCCGCACCCACGCGGGGTCCACGACGCCCTTGACGGCCGCCTCGTAGAGCCCGGAGGGAAGGGCCTTCTTGGAGATTACGTAGGCCGGGTCCGTACCCTCGACGCTGAGGTCGCACCACTTGGCGATGAGACCGTCGAGCGTGGCCGCGTGAGCGGGGTCAGGGGTCACGGAGTGAGCCTTCGGGTCGAGGCGGATCTCCGTGCCATCGGGCGCAACGCCGACAAGCTCGGTCGGCCCGCCCGAGGGCCGCCGAAGCTCGAGGGCCACCGCCGCATTCCCCCGCGTCTTCCACGGGATGTTCGGGTTGAGGCGCACGAGCCTCGCCCTCGAGCGAAGGACGAGCCCATGCTCACGCGCGAAGGCCGCCGCCGTTTCGAGAGCGAAGTGCGTCGTGCAGCCCCCGGCGGGCGAGTCCGTGTCGTCGACCCCCACGAGCAAACCCAACCGCCCCCTGAACGCTTTTCCAAAAGGTCTTCCGCGCGCGAAAACCCCTGACGTTTTCACGCCCTTGAAGGAAGGGTATTTGAGAACGAGCCTACCAAGGTTGGCGCACCTTGGCCGCGCTCCCCCAGGATATAAATAGTGAAATTCCGGAGGGGGCGCCTGCCCTCCGCAGGGAGTCTTCTCGAATGGCCGCTTTCCGCATGCTCAAGGGGGACCGCATCCTCACGGTCGAAGACCTCACCCAGGCGATCCTCAACTCGATCAACCGCCAGGACATGGAAGCCGAAGCCGCCCGCCACATGGCCAACCACGTCCTGAACTTCTTCGGCTTCAACGACACGATCATCGACAACATCCTCGAGCCGGAGGACCGCGACGCGTTCTACATGCTCGAAGACCTCGGGCTCCTCCAGACGGAGCGCGAAGAGACGACGCTCTATGACGGGCGCGAGTGGCGCATTCACTACTGGATGTTCAAGAGGGACCGCATCTACGAGCTCGTGAAGGAAGAAGAGCCAGGCGCGCCGCCGACGGGCGAGGTCGCGGACGTCTACGCGGATGTGCCCCCCGACATTTGGACGCGGGGCGCGCAGTAGGGGCTGCGAGCGGCTCAAAGGAGCTCGCGGATCGCCTCCGTTGCCGTGATCCATCGGATAAGCCCAGCCTTTGCGATGTGGCGGAAGTGACGGTCGTTCGAGATCATCGTCGCGCCCGTCTCCAGGCACGCCGCCGCGTGGACGAGGTCGGCAACCGAGGGCGTAAGGATGTGGGGCTTGCACGCCTCCACGAGCGCCTCGCGCGGCCTGATTACGTCGAGCCTCCCGAGCAGGGCCACAACGAGAAGCCGTGCCGTCGGCGAAGGGAACACCTCCGCGTACCTGGTGAACTCCTCGGCGAGCAGGTCGTCGGCCACCAGACGAACCCTTGGGTCGCCGACAAGCTTCAAGATGAGGCGGAGGGTGTCGGTCTCCCGCCCCGCGTCTCGGATCGCGGCAACGAACACGTTCGTGTCAAGCAGGTAGGCGGGGCGCGGATTGGGCGCGGGCATGGGCGGCCCTCAGTCGGCGGTCCGGCGGCCTGTGCGCCGCCCGCGCGCGGCGCCCGGGTAGCGCTTGGCGCCCAACGCTTCGACCTCATCGCGCACGCGCTCCGTTGCCGCGTCGATGTCGAAACCTTCGAACTCGGCCATGAGCCTCTTGGCAAGCGCCTCGACGTCGAGGGGCAGGAGGAGTAGCCGTCCTTCCTCCAGCTCTGCGACCACGAAACGGCTGCCGGCCTTGAGGCCCAAGCGCTTGCGGGCCGCCTTCGGCAGGACGATGCGGCCCGCCTTGTCCATGGCCACGACTTCCGTCATCGTATTTGTGGTGATTTCCCACATCATGTATTTTGTGGGTGTTTCCCATTCACCTCCCCTGCCGGGAGGGCGCCGGCGCCCCTGGGAGCCCGACCCCTCAGGCCACGGGGCAGCCCCTCTGGGCCTCGACCTCGGCGATGCCCCAGCCCGCCGTCCTGTTCGCGTCGAAGACAAGGTCATGGGATGCGCAGTCGACCGGGTAGCCCACCCAGACAACGATTCGTGCTCGGCCGCTTGCCGCTCCCCCCTCCACATTCAGCCACGCATGGCCGAGCGACGCCTGGAACGCATCCTGGTGCTTGGGGACCCAACCTTGAGGATCCGGCGCCCACAACCCCAAGTCCACATTCGCGCCCGGGTATCGCACGATGTACGAGCTCGGCTCCGATGCCGTGCTCGGCGGGCTGCCGACGGCCCAGAAACGCACGTCGCCAGATCCGGAAATCGAGAGAGCAGGCCCGTGTTCGGTGTTTACGACCCTCGCGTCCGTGACGGCGCCGGTGCGCCCTGTCTTGGCGTGGAAGAGGTCGGCCGCCGTCCCGTCGGGCAGAACGAGCGTCGGCACAAGCACTGTGAAGTTTGTCGTGCCGATCCGCATGATGTCGACGGAATAGCTCACCTCCCGCCTCCACATGGGCCGTTGGTCCCCGACGGCGAACCACCCCGCTTCAAGCAACACGGAGGTGGCGACGGTGACCGCGACGAACCAAACGGCCATCTCGCGCGCGACCCTGCGCCGTGCGACCTGGGGTATTCCGTCGCTCATCAACGGCTAGACCCCCGCCATCTGCAGGCCGGTGTTCACGCTCAAAAGGGCCACGAGGAGCCCGACCACGATGTAGAACCCGCTAAGACCGTCGAGAGAGCGGCGGGCCCCTGTCACCGGAGGCCTTGCGGACAGGTCCACTGCCTCGATGAACAAGAGTGCCGCCGCAGAAAGCATCCCGAGCGTGAAGAGCAGGATCATCGTGAACCCCGATGACTCCATCACGCCTACCGAAGGTGACCCGAGGCCCCCGACGACAACCCTTAGCAGGAAGTAGAGCTGAGTGAAAAGGAGAGACGCAGCGAAAAGCGAGATCCGAGCGCGGCCCTTCCCGACGCCCATGACCGTGTGGGATCGGTCCCGACGAGCGCGGGACCAAAACCGGACACCCAGCACGCCGCTCACCACCGCGAAGAGCGCCAGGGCGATTCCCTGCACGTAGGCCGAGTTGGACCAAACGGGAATGCGGGCCATCATCGTCATCGAGAACCCGACAAGCCCAGCCACCCCAGCCAGCGCCCCCGCCGCGGCGCCGACCACGCACGCGCCGTCCCACTTGGCCGCGAAACCTCCAGGTGTTGAACCGGGAACGGGTACTCCGGTGGGGGGAAGGCCGGCTTGGTTAACGAGCGGCGCACTAGAAGGCTGGAGCACGACTGTCCTCGGACCGGAGTCTGGTGGGCCGACTATTACGGGTTGTGGTACGGCCCAGCCACGACTCCCGGGCGCCAGGCTTGGTTGCGCTCGCGCCCGCCGTGCACCCTGCCCAGGGGTCCGGCACGCGGCCAACGCCCGGCGCCACTCGAAGTGCGCAGGCCGCGGTCGCCCTTTCATCGACCGACCCGCTCAAGTTCGGTGAGGTAGAACCTCCTCAAGTCCGACGCGATCCAGAAGCCTTTCCGCTCGACGGCGTCGAGCGTCTCCTTTGCCTCCCTTGGGCTGATCCGCCCCGACCGCGCCCCCTCGATCACCAGCCCGACGAGGCCCACGCACCGCAGCCCCAGGCTGTGCGCCAGCGCCCTTCCCTGGCGACCGTCGATTACCACGACGTCGCCAGAGGCCGCGGCCGCCACCAAGGACGCGTCGCCCGTACCACGTCCGATTCGTAGGCAACGAGCGGGCACCGCCCGTGGTCGGGCAAGGCCGATCCAAGGGCCCAACGCCGCTTCAATCGCGTCGGACGTCTCGTCTTCCTTTGCCAAGAGCTCGGCTCGCACTCCCGGCGTTATTGTGCACGGCCCCGCCACTTTCCGGAGGACCTCAAGCCGGCCCGCCCGTGCCAGGGCAATGATCGTCGGTGCGTCGAAACGCACCCTCACTTGAGGCGCTCCCGGATTCTTCGGAGGTCCTCTTGAAGGCCGGATGGCGAGTAGCGGAAGTAGGGAATCCCACCGGCGGTCGCTGCCTCCGCCATCTGCGCGATCGAGAGGCCCGCAAACTCTGCGGCCGCCGCGAGCGAGATCTCCTCCTTCGCGTAGCGTTCGAGCGCAATCTCGCCCTTGACCACCTTGAGGCCCTCCGTGAGGAGCTTGCGCGTGACCTCGGAGCGGCTCTGCCGCACGAGCTGGCGGAGCCGCTCAAGCTCCTGGAGCTCCTTGCGTTCCAGCCTTATCTGGATCGTTTCCATGATTGAAAAGTCATTGTCCGTAATGGTGAATTTTCCCCTTCGGAACATCGCCCCCGCAGAGGGCGCCGACTTGAATGCGGACGCTCCCGCCGGGAGGGCGACGGGGGGCGCGCGCCGGACCGCTGCGGGGCAACCGCCCGCGCGGGGTTCAAAGGGACCGGATGCGCTTGACCCACGCGTTGAGCCCCTTCAGGCTCGCCGGCGGCTTCCTGCCCACCGTGAGCAGCGGTGAGAGCCCCCCGTATACTCCAAAGTCCGCGGCGCTCGGGGTGCCGAGAATCCACTCCTTCCCCTCGAGCATCGCGTCGACCATTTCCAGGTGCTTCACCATGTCCTTCTCGAACTCCGCCTTCCTCGCCTTCAGGACGTGCCACGGCCCACGCGCCCGCGTCTGCATCTCCTCGAAGACCCACCGCTCGTGGTCCGTGCGCAGGACCGGCGGCACCTCGGTCACGACCGCCCGCCACACCTTCTCCTCGAGCACCTGGTGCCCCCAGTCCTCGATGACCTTCGTGACGCCCTTCGACCCTCGCGGGTACAGCCTCGGCTCCTTCACCTGGCGCTCGAGGAAGTCGGGAATCTTGTGCCACACGACGAACTTCCCGTCCCAGAGGAGCGCGGGCACGTAGTCCTGCCCCGTCGCCTTGATGAGCTCCGCCTTGTGGTGGTAGGGCACGAACTCGTCCCGAAACTTTACGCCCTTGAAAGCGAGCATCCGCTCGGCCGAGACGCACCAGTGGGAGATCGGCATGCCGTAGAGGGTGACCTTGGGGGCCATGTTTTCAGGGAACGTGAGAGGAGGCCATAACCGTTCGCCCCCGCCAACCTACAAGTAAAAGGGCCCCTTTTGGGCCGCATCTGCCGGGCCCCTGCGCCCGACTGCCCAAACCTTGGAGTGATTACGATGGCCCACCGCGCGCTCTTGACCGCATTTGCCTGCCTGACTCTGACCGCCACCCTGCTGCCCGTGCCCGCCTTCGCGCAGAGCGCCCCCGGCTGGTCGCTCCCATGGAAACTCAACGCGGACGCCGGCAGCGTCGACGAGCTCGTGATGGCCGCTCTCCCCAGCGGGGGCACCCTCGCCGTTTGGTCCGCCACGGTTGCCGGCCCCTCGTCGGTCCTCTTCTACAGCGAATTTGTCCCCGCGTCAGGCTGGCAGGCGCCAGCCGCGATCGACTCCGGCGGCTCTTACTCCCACCTCGCCCTGCGCCTCAACAGCGGTGGGTCGGGCGCCCTTGTCTGGTCTCTCTATGCAGGCGTACAGGTGACCTACGGGTCGTTTTTCCAGCCGGGCACGGGCTTTTCCCGCGCGGCCGCGCTTAGCAACAACTCCTTTGTCGATTCGGCCCCCCCAACGGTCGCCGTCGACGGGGCCGGCCTGGTGACCGTCCTCTGGCCCGAACAGGACGGCGCCAACCTCAGCGAATTCGCGGCGCGGGGCGACGCCTCTGCACGCACCTGGGGCCTTGCCGAGCTCGTCGAGCACGACAACGTGGGGCGCGCCTACGGCGAGCTTGGCGCCCTTGCCGTCGACGGCAACGGGACGGTCCACGCGCTCTGGAAGCACTTCAACGGGACCATTGGCCGGGTCTTTACGAACACGTACACTTCGGGGACGGGCTGGGGCACGGAAACAGGGCTGGACAACGGCTCCAGCACATGGCACTTCAACCTCCACATCGCGGCCTTTGCCGATGGCCGGGCCGTCGCGCTCTGGACGCAGGAGGAATGGTTCACGGGTGCGCTGCCGCTTGTCACCACCTTCGACCCCGGCCGCGGCTGGGACGCGGCGCCACGTCTCCTCCTGCCGCAAAACGCTACGGCGACGGACCTCGTCTCGTTCGCCTGCGGGGGCCCCGGCACCTGCATCGCCGCGTGGTCGCAGAACCTCGGCACCCACTTCGGCGTCGTGGCCACTTCGAGCGTTGACCGCGGTGATTCCTTCACGACGCCTCACGAGCTGGACACCTCGCTTCTCGGCAACGGCCACTACTCGGATGCCGCCGTGGGGCCCGACGGCGCGGGCCTCCTCGTCTGGTCGCAGGACAGCGACCCGCCCGCCGGCGCCGACCTCCTCCACGCCTATGCCTCAGCCTTCGCGCCCGCCACCGGCTTCGGTCCCACCCACCGCCTTGACCGCGTCGGCACGCAGTCTGTGGACCAGGTCCGAGCCTCGGCGGGGTCGCAGGGGTTCCTCGCGGCCGCATGGATGCAAAAGGACGCAACGCTTGACTCCGGCTACGCGTCCCTCTTCTCCGCGCCCGACACGACCGCTCCGAAGCTGCGCGTGACCGCGCCCCTCGACGGCGCCGTGCTCACCGAGCCGTCCGTGGTCGTCACGGGGGTCACGGACCCGGGGTCGTCCGTCAGCGTGAACGGGGAGCTCGCCCTCGTCCGCTCGAACGGGTCCTTCGCTCTCCGGATCCCCTTGACGGTCGGCCAGAACCAGGTGCGGGTCACCGCCACGGATGAGGCCGGCAACAGCGCGGCGGTCGCAGACCCCGAGACCGTGCTCGACTCGACCTAGGCCCAGGCCGGGCAGCATACGCAAGCCAACCAGACCAACGAGTGGCTCCTCGAGAACCAAACCCTCCTCGCCCAAGGCCTTGGGACCAAGGATGGAGAAATCGCCTCGCTAGAGGCCAACATCACGGTCCTCCAGCTGTCGCTATCGCTGACACTCCTCAACCAAACGATCCTCATGGCAAACCTGGGCGAAATGCACGGGCAGCTTGCCAACGCGACGGCAAACGCAACGGCGGCGCAGGCCGATGCGGCGGCGGCTCACGCGTCGCAAAACGCTTCGGCCGCGGCCCTGGCGTCCGCCTCTACACACGCGGACGCCGCGCAGTCAAACGCCTCGTCAGCCTTCCTGACGGCGGTCGTGTCGATTGCCCTCGGCGCCGGGGCCATTGGCCTGTCGCTCGTGCGGCGCGGTGGGGCGCAGGGATCTCCGAAGAAATCCTTCGCGCAGCGCGGCGGCGGGGGCGGCGGCGGCGGGAGTGGTGGCTCCTTCGGGATCAACGAGCAGGGCGTCAAGCGCGGCGAGGTGGCGACGGGGGACCTCGACGGCGACGGGCGCGAGGCCTTCGCGCGCGGGCCGAGGCAGACGACGAGCCTCGACGACTCCTTCGACCGGAACCTGGGTCTCGACTCGCACCAGATCCAGGCGCGGCAGGGGGAATCGGGACTTTCCGTGGAGCGCCAGACCCCGAAGGCAGACTTCGGCGACCGGATGAAGGCGGGGTTGGAAACCGCCAGCGGCGTCACCGGGGAAGCGAGCGCGCCCCCTGATGTTTCATCCGGAATGCCGACGGAAAAGAGGCAGCACGGGAAAAACTGGGTCGTTGACGACACGGGCGACGAGGGCCTCACGCAACGCGACCAGGCCCCCGGAATGGCAACGGGCAAGCGGCAACATGGCCCAGGCCCTGTGATCAAAGCGGTGGACGCCGAGGGGATCGGCTCCCAAGGTCAAGATGGCGGTTCGCGAGGCCCGCGGCAGACGACGAGCCTTGACGGCTCCTATGCGCCGGATGCCGGCCGCGACGCGGCCTCGGGGCAGGCGACGGGCAAGCGGCAGCACGGGCCCGGCCCCGTCATCAAGGCGGTTGACGACGAGGGCATCGGCTCGCAGGGTCAGGACGGCGTGTCGCGCGACGTCAAGACGCCGCGCGATGCGGCTTCCGGCCAGGCCAGCGGGAAGATGGCCGCGCCTCGCGACTCGGCGACAGGCCAAGCTAGCGGCAAGCGCGTCGCCGGCGGCGACCTCGACGGCGACCGATTCGTGGACCGCGACGCCGCCTCAGGTCAGGCGAGCGGAAAGCGCGAGTCCGCGACCGGCCAGGCCAGCGGCCAGCGGGAAACGGCGACGGGAAAGGCCACCGGCCGCACGGCGGCTCCAGGCGACCCGGGGAGCGGCAGCCCCTCGGGGCTAGCCATCGGCGACCAGGGCGCTGTTGAGGGCACGCCGCCGAAGAAGAAGCCCCCGAAGTAGGCTCACCCGCTTTCGCTCACCCCCCCTTCCCGTTCATAAGGGGCCCCACCCCCTTGGCGCCCGCCTTGCCGCCGTTCCCCTACCCCCCACGCCCTGGCCAGGAGCGAATCGCCGAAGCCGCGGCCCTCGCGGTCGCCTCCGGCTCCCACCTTGTCCTCGAATCGGCCACAGGCACCGGCAAGACCGTCTCTGTCCTCGCGGGCGTCCTCGACGGCATCTACCGCACGAAGGACGGGCGAAACCGCCGCGTCCTCTACCTCACGCGGACGCACTCCCAGCAACGCCAGGTCATGGTCGAGCTTCGTGCCATCGCCACGCTGCGCCCCGCCTTCGGCGTCGCCCTTCAAGGCCGCGTCCGCTCGTGTTTCCTCAGCGAAGAGGACGCGGAACTCGCCGCCTGCGACACGGAGGAGCACGGGCGCCTGTGCGCCGACCGGAAGCGCCAGACTACAGCCGACTCCCACGGAAACGGCGGCTGCCGCTTTTACCGCGGCCTCATCAACTTCGACAAGCAGGCGCTGGAGGCCCACTCGAGGACCGAACTGCCCACGTTCGAAGAATTCTCCGAGTACTCCCTTCAACGCGGCCTCTGCGCCTACGAAGGAAACAAGCTGCTCCTGCGGTCGGCCGAGGTGGTCTGCGCCCCGTACGTGTACTTCTTCAACCCGTTCATCCGACGCCGGCTCCTCGAGTGGATGGGCGCCTCGATGGGCGACCTCATCGTCATGCTCGACGAGGCGCACAACCTGCCCGACTACGCGCGCGAGGTCGCCTCGCTCCGCCTCTCCGTCGACTCGCTCGAAGTCGCCAAGGGCGAGGCCGCTCTCCTTGGCGACCCGGAGGTCCTGCCCGACGTGACCGCCGGCGAGGCGGTCGACAAAGTCCAGCAGGCCATCGAGGAGATGGCGAGCGCCTACATCATCGAGGAGGACGGCATCGTGCCGCCAGGGGCCTTCGAGGCCGAACTCATGGCCATGTTCCAGACGACCTCGACGAAGCTCGGGCTCATGGCTAAGACGCTCGAGGTGTTCGGCGAGCAGGTGAGGACGATCCGCCAGAAGGAGAAGAAAGTCCCGCGCTCCTACCTGCGAAGCGCCGGGATGTTCGTCGGCGCGTGGTTCGCCTCCGATGCCGAGAGCCACGCGAAGCTCATCGCCACGCCCGACA
>JBGPNV010000018.1:0-19865 GCA_041487695.1 Thermoplasmata archaeon
CCCCCGGGGTTCGCCGTGGAGAGTGCGCTCACGGTCGGGGGTGCGCCTTCGCCGGATGTGCCGGCCTTTGGGCAGGGGGAGGTCGCCTTCAACGTGCAAGCGCCCGAGGACGCGAGCGCGGGGACCTACGCGCTCACGGTGAGGCTCCGGGCCGGGGCCATGGACCCGGCGGACCTCACGCTCACGGTGCGGGTGCCGCCCTCGTACGGCCTGGAGGCGGCGTTCAACGCATCCGGCCTCGAGGTGGGGCCTTCGGGCCTGGTCGAGATCGTGGGGGCGCTGCGGCACCTTGGCAACGTGGCGGACACCTTCGTGGTGACCGTACACGTCGATGCGCCGCAGTTTTGGGCGGTCGACATGAGGTTTGAGCAAGGGGGGGGAAACGGCACGAGTTCCTTAGGGAGCGGGACGCTCACGCTCGCGCCTTTCGCCGGGGGCCGGCTGTTCCTTGACATCAGGGCGCCCAGGGAGCCGATTGGGGGAAGCGTCGGCCTCACCCTGGAACTTGAAAGCGCGCGAGGGCCGCGGGCGGCCTTCGCGACGGTCGTGCGCGTGGTGCTGCCCGACCTCACGGTCGCGGTGGACGGCGTGCCGGAGGGCGTCGCCGACCCGTCGCTTGAGGGCGAGATTACCCTGCGGGTGGCAAACGCCGGGCAGGCGGCATCGGGGCCCACGCGTGTGCGGGCGACACTCGATGGGGCGCTGCTTACCGACCTGGACCTCACGCTTGTTGAGGCGGGGACGTTTGTCCTCCTGCGGGTGCCGGTCACGCTTGCGGCGGGCAGCCACGCGCTCGTCGTCGTGGTCGACCCGAAGGACCAGCCGGGGGCCAGCCCGGTCGTGGGCCGAGTCTACGAGTCCGATGAGCAGAACAACGAGGTGCGGCTGACTTTCGCGGTCGAGGCGCCGGGGCGTGCCGGGCCTTCCCATGAGGCCGGGGCGCAGGCGACCGCGCCGGCGACCTCCCTGGCGGTCCTTGCGGCCGTCCCGCTCCTCGCGGGTGTCGGCGCGGCGGTCTTCCTGATGGGAAGGCAAAGGCGCCGGCGGCCCAAGTTTTGAGGACTGGGCCCCCCTTTGAGGACGCGCACCTTTTAAGCGGGGTCAGGGCCTGGAGCCGGGCGGGGCCCTTGGCTTGCTCGAAGAGGTCGTCGTGCCGATTTTCGGCCGGAAGTTCGAGGCGGAAGTGATGCCGGCGCTGCGCGCCGCGCTCTTTGGCCGGGAGCTCGAGGCCTTGGCGGAGGTCGTGCGAGGGGCAAGGCTGGAAGGGACGAGCGCGCGCGACACACTCGACAAGGACTGGAATGAGCTTCGCAACGACGTCCTTCACGGGCAGATCGACTACCGGGGGGACGGGCCGCTGCCGGAGCACTGGAAGCAGTACATCGACAAGGAGGCGGCGCTCTTCGATTGGCGGCACCCGAAGTGGGCGCAAGACGCGGAGAAGCTCGTGGTGGACTTGGTCGTGAGCGCGGCCGAGAAAGCGGGGTGGCAGGGGGAGATGCGCCCCTCGGGCAAGACGAGCGCGGGGCTCGTGGACCTCATGTTCGAACTTCAGGTGGCGGTGCCGGAGGCGGCGGCGTTTGCGGGCAAGTTCCTTGAGGGGATGCCCGAGTGGATGCAGCACGACAACGCGTATACGGGGGGGTACCTGACGGAGGACGAGGTGGCGAAGATGCTGGAGGTGCTGAGCCCGAAAGTGCACGACCTCGAGGGGGCGCTGAAGGCGGGGGCGCTGCTGCCGGGGTGGGTCCACCTGCTGCGCGAAGCGAAGCGGCACGGGGTGGGGCTCACTTGGACTGTGCCGATGCTGCGAGGGTGAGGGGCGACAAGGGCGCGGCCCAGGCCTTCCGGCCGAAAGAGAGATTTGTGCCCGCAGCCTGACCGAGCGCGCGACCCGAAGCCGATGAAGGGGGGTATGGTCACGGGGTTCCTCGGACCCAAGAAGAAGAAAGAGGCAAGGGGTTCCCCCATTCGGGAAACGCCCGAGCTTCTCGCGGAGCAGCGCCGCCGGTTCGTTCAGGTCTTCCAATACTTGGCGAGCGACGCGGCGACGCAGATCAAGCATTCCCCTGCGGGGGTATCCGTTGGCGAGGACCTTCGCCTGATGTCCCACTTCCTCGGATGGTGGTCCACAGACCTTCTGAAGGCCGGGCTAATTGGCCAAGAAGCCGATCTGCGGTTTCGGGAAATCGATTCCATTCTGGGGGACCTACCGGAAAAAGAGGCGCCGCTATTCCTGACGCCTTCGGCGGTTCGTGCAGAAAAGGGATGGGCGGCTGTGAGGGATAGGGCCTGACAGGCCCTTGACGGCATGGGAGAGACCCCCCGCGCGCCGGATTTGTCATGGTTGGAGCGGGTGCCCGGGGGCCCGCCCTCGACGCCCGAGGACGAGAAAGGCCTGGCCATGTGGGAAAGTACCGATCGAGGCACCCCCGCCGTCAGGGCGGTCATCTACGACGCGGGTATTCCCCAAATCGGCTCGGCGCCCTATTGGGTGGTTGCATCCCGGCCCAAGGACTGAGTGCCGGCGCGCGCCCTTTGGCTGCTGTTTGGCACGGGCCCCTTGGGCCTTGGCGCCCGGTTTCAGAACTTCCGCGAAACGTGCCCGACCACGGAATCGAAAACCTGTTTGCCGTCGCCCCACTCCCCCTGTCGCCGGCGGTACCAGTCAGGGTGGTTGATCCCGAGGTAGGCGCGCTCGGGGTGGGGCATAATGCCGAAAACGTTGCCGGCCTCGTTACACACTGCGGCGATGTTGGAGGGCGAGCCGTTGGGGTTGTAGGGGTAGCCGTCGTACGCGCCTGTCTCGGGGTTCACGTAGCGGAAGACGATCCGACCCTCGTCCTCGAGGCGTTTGACGACGCGTGCCTCGTCCTCGGGGGGCACGGTAAACTTCCCTTCGCCGTGGGCCGACGGGATGTAGAGGACGTCGCCTTTCTTGATCGACCCCGTGAACGCGCACTTCGTGCTCTCGACCATGAGGTACGTGGGGCGGCACTCGAAGCGGTCGGAGGCGTTTACGGCAAGGGCGGCCTCGGGCTTTGAGGCCATGGTCTCGCCGCCCAGGTGCGGGAGGAGGCCGAGCTCGACGAGGACCTGGAAGCCGTTGCACATCCCGCCGACAGGCTTGCCGGCCTCGACGAACTTCTTGAGGTCCTGGCTAGCCTCGGCCTTGAGGCGGGCGGCGAGGATCGCGCCGGCGCGGACGTAGTCGCCAGCCGACCAGCCGCCCGGCAAGATGAGGATCTGATAGTCCTCGAGGTTGCGCTGGGAGCCCACACCTGTGGTCTTGCCAAGGACTTGTTTGAGGTGCACGAGCTCGGCGTCGGTCCCGGACCGAACGAAGGCCTCGAGCATCTCCTGCTCGTTGTTCGTGCCTTCCATCCGGAGGATGCAGACCTTGATGTCGGCGACCTTCAGCGAGTGCGACCCCGGCCCCCAAGACGCCCGCGGGGGGATTTGAGGATGACGGGGAGGGCTAGAGGAGGAGTCCGCCGTCGACGGTGAGGACCTGCCCCGTGATGAAGGAGGCGCGGGGGGAGGCGAGGAAAAGGACGGCGTCGGCGATCTCCTCGGCGCGGGCGCTGCGGCCAGAGGGAGTCGCGTCGAGAGCGCGCTTTCGGACCTCGGCCGGCAGGTCATGGGTCATGGGAGTCTCGGTGAACCCGGGCGCCACGCAGTTGACACGCACGCCGAAGGGCGCAAACTCGAGCGCTGCCGTGCGGGTAAGGGAGACGACGCCCGCTTTGGATGCCGCGTAGTTCGCTTGCCCGGCTTTGCCGCGCAGGCCGTTCACGGAAGCGATGGTGACGAGCGCCCCCGCCCCCTTCTCTTTGAAGAGGAGCCCGGCGGCGCGCAGGTAGTTGAAGCACCCTTTGAGGTTGACCGCGATGACGCGGTCGAACTCGTCCTCGCGCATCTTGAGGATCGTGCGGTCGAGGTTGATCCCGGCGTTGCAGACGACGACGTCGAGGCGCCCGAGGGCCTCGTGGGCCGCCTCGACCGTACGCCCGGCCGCGCGGTAGTCCGAGACGTCGACCTCGTCGGCCCAGGCGGTCGCGCCGGCCGCCTTGATTTCCTTGAGGACTGCGCGCACGTCGCCCCGGGGCCCGAAGGTCGTGAAGCCGACGCTTGCCCCCTCGCGGGCGAAGGCGCGGCAGGTCGCGGCGCCGATCCCGGAGGAGCCGCCGGTCACGAGCACGGCCTTGCCCTTGAATTCTCCCATCGGCACCGCCTCAGAAGGTTAGCCGAGCATCGCGCCGCACTTCCCGCAGAAGGCAAAGGCCTCCGGGATCCCCACGGCGTGGCAGGACGCGCACGCCTTCGCGGGGGGCCCCCACAGGTATTCGGGCGAGCCGCCGCGGGCGCGGGCCTCCCGCATCGCGCGGGGGCGCGCTTCGCGCTTTTCGACAAACGCCCGCATGCCCTCGTAGGGCTCCTGGGTCGCGAAGTGCACGGAGAGCCAGTCGCGCGCGTGACCGACCGTCTGGTTCCAGGCGAGGTCCTTCCAGAAGTTCACCTGCTCCTTCGTGTAGCGGGTGCACTCGGGGAATTTGTCGATGAGCTTCACGGCAAGGGCGGCGACCGCGGCGTCGAGTTTCGAGGCCGGCACGACCTGGTTCACGAGCCCCCAGTCGAGCGCTTTGGCCGCGTCGACCTTTTCGCAAAGGAGCAGCATCTCGCGCGCGCGCCGGTCGCCGACCATGAGGGGGAGCCACTGCGTGGCGCCGCCGGCCGCGACGGACCCGACCTTCGTCCCGACTTGGAGGAATTCGGCGTGGTCGGCCGCCACAGAGAGGTCGCAGGCCATGTGGAACTCGTTGCCGCCGCCGGCGACGACGCCGTTCACGCGGGCGATCGTGGCCTTCCCGCAGCCGCGGAGGACGTCGTGCGCCGCGACGAACTCGTTCATGTACTTCCAGTACTCCGAGGGCCGCTTCGTGTAGAGGTCCGCGTACTCCTTCACATCGCCGCCGGTGCAGAACGCCTTGTCGCCGGCGCCGGTAAGCACGATGACGGCGACCGAATCGTCAACGGTCGCGTCGCGGAAGGCCTCGCGGAGTTCCATGAGCGTCTGGGTGCGGTAGGAGTTGTAGACGCGGGGCCGGTTGAAGGTGACCGTGGCGACCCAGTCCTCCTTCGTATAGAGGATGTCCTCGAAACCGAAGGCGCCAGCATCCTGGGGCTTTAGGTCGCGGGCCAAGGCTGACGGTCTCCGTGCCAAGGTGTCTTGGCCGCGTCTTGAGCCTCGCGTAATTACTCCCCGGAAGGCCCCTGCAGCCGAGCTTTTATGCTGTAGCCACAATATAGCGCCGCCGGGCGAGGAGAAGATGGCACGGTCACCCTCGAAAGCCCAGTTCATCGTCGAAGGGCACGAGATGGTCGAGAAGGTCGTGAAGCCTTCGGGCAACTCCGGGCGGATCTACCTGCCGCCCGACTGGATCGGCAAGCGAGTGAAGATCGTCCGGGTGGACTAGGGGGCCTTTCGATGGCGGCGGGGGGGCGTGTGCGGGTCCGGGCGATGACGAGGCGCGATGTGGCGGGCGCGGTCGCGCTGGAGCGGCGCGTGACGCGGAGCCGAGGGCGGACGGGCCTTGAACGAAACCTGGTGGCGCGGCTCAAGGCCGGCAGCGCCAGCATATGCCTCGCGGCCCCCGTGGGCGACAGGCTGGGGGGGTTCCTCGTGGCGACGGTCCGTACGGTCGAGTTCGGAGAGAAGGAGCCCGTGGGCTGGATCGAGGTCGTGGGCGTGGACCCCGAGTTCCAGGGCCAGGGCCTTGGCCACGCGCTCGGCGAAGAGGCCTTGAGGAGGCTGCGCACGCGCGGCGTGCGCCGGGTGAAGACGCTCGTCCGGTGGGACGCAGGCGAGATGGTCTCGTACTTCCGCACGTTGGGCTTTCGACGGGGCGACGCGGTGCTGCTCGAGAGCTTGCCATAAGGGGCGCGGCCTTCCCCTCCGGTCTGGGCGTAAATGCCGACAGGTTATATTGTAGCTACATTGTGGTTACCCCGGTCTTCGCGACCGGAGGCGTGAGCCTGTCGAAAGCACCCTTTGTCGAGCGGTACGGGGACTTGGCCACCGACCCGACCTTCCCCTCAGTCCGCGAGTGGAAGGCCAAAACCCACGGGAAGGCCATCGGGTACTTCCCGGTCTTCCCGCCCGCCGAACTCATCCACGCCGCGGGGATGCTCCCGGTCGGCGTGATGGGAGGAGGTCAGCGCGTGGAGATCGACCACGCGGACTCCAGGATGCAGTCCTTCGTTTGCTCGATCTCGCGCTCGACGCTCGAACTCGGGCTCACGAACCGCGTGGACTGCCTCGACGGGATGGTCTTCACGTCGATCTGCGATGTGGCGAGGAACCTCTCCGGCGTCTGGAAGCGCAACTTCGGCGAGGCGGGGCTTGCGGAGCTCCTCCACATGCCGCAGCAGTCGAACTACCCGGCGGCCGTCGACTTCCTCACCGCGGAGTTCGCTCGGCTGCTGAAGCGCCTGGAGGCCCGGTCGGGTGAGGTGGCGACCCCCGAGAGGTTGCGAAGCGCCATCGGTCTCTACAACCGCGGCCGAGCGCGCATGCGGGCACTCTACCAGCTGCGGGCGCTGCACCCGGAGCGCATTACGGCCGCAGAGTCCCAGGTCCTCTCGCGCCTCGGCTGCGTGCTTCCGAAGGAGGAGCACATCGCCATCCTCGACGCGGCGCTCGAGGAGGCCGAAGCGCGAAGCGCAAGGCCGAGGGACGCGGTGCGCGTGATCCTGGAGGGCTCCTTCTGCGAGCAGCCACCGCTCGAGCTCATCGAGACGCTCGAGGAGTCGGGCTGCTACATCGTCGACGATGACCTCGTCCTGGGGCAGCGGTGGTTCCCGGAGGACGTTGAGACGAACGGGGGCGACCCCGTGCGGGCGCTCGCGAAGGCCTACGTGAACCACTCGGCGATGACGAGCGTGCGACACCAGGGCCAGAGCCGGCGCAGCGAGACGATCCTTGCCAAGATGAAGCGCTCGAAGGCGGACGGCGTGGTCTTCTGCTCGGCGAAGTTCTGCGAGCCGGCGCTCTACGACTTTGTGCTCTTCAAGGAAGTCCTCGAGCGCCAGAAGGTCCCGTACCTCCAGGTGGAATTCGAGGAGAAGATGGGTGCGTTCGAGTCGGCGCGCACGCAGGTCGAGACCTTCGTCGAGTCGATCCTTTTTGCCTGAAGGAGGAGGAACGACGATGATGCTCCCGCCGCAAGCCGATTCGCCGTTCAAGTACCAAGACGCCGGAAAAAACCTCCAGCGCAAGATGATGGGCGAGGAGTACGACGCGCTCGCGCACGCGAACGGGAAGAAGGAGCCGGTGGCCTACCTCTTCATCTCGGGGAACATCCAGGAGCTTTTCCGGGCGTTCGGGTTCCGCGTGCTCTACCCCGAGATCAACGCGCTCCAGTGCGGGATCAAGAAGGCCGCGGGCCCGCTGATCCTGAAGGCCGAGGACAAGGGGTACTCGTCGGATGTGTGCGGGTATGTGAAGAACGACATCGGGCTCGTGCTCCAGAACAACAAGAGCCCGATGGGGAACCTGCCCAGGCCCGACCTGCTCGTGTGCAACTTCAGCGGGTGCAACACCTACATCAAGTGGTTCGAGGCGCTCTCGGAGCTCTACGATGTCCCGCTCATCATGCTCGATGTGCCGTATGTGCGAGACTCCGTGGTCCCGAAGGAGGACCTCGACTACACGGTGACGCAGATCCACGACCTCATCTTGAGGTGCGAGAAGGTCACGGGCAGGTCGTTCGATAAGGCGGAGCTCTCCCGGATCCTCGCGCTCTCGAGGACGGCGGAGGACCGGTGGTGCCAGGTCCTCGAAGAGGCCGCGAACGTCCCCTCGCCGATCGACGCGTACTTCGAAGCCGTCTTCTTCATGGCGGGGATCAACATCTTCCGCGGCACGCAGGAGTGCGTGGACTACTACGACGCGGTCCTGAAGGAGATTGCCGAGCGAAAGGAGCGCGGGATTGGCCCCGTCGAGAAAGAGCGCTTCCGGGTCGTGATGGAGGGGCCGCCCCCGTGGCCGCACTTCCGGGCCTTTTGGGAGCTCTTCAAGCGGTGGGGGGTCGTCGCGACGGCGGCCACCTACCCGAAGGTGGGGGGGCTCTTCGACACAGGACTGCGGCACGACCCGTCGCGCCCCATCGAATCGCTTGCAGAGTACTCGCTGCAGTGCTACACGAACTGGTCGCTCGACAAGCGGGCGAAGCTGATCCAGGACTATGTGAAGCACTTCAAGGCCGACGCGGTGGTCATCCACAGCGTCAAGAGCTGCCGGTCGTTCTCCGTGGGCCAGGGCGACTTCCGGGATGAGTTCGTGAGGGGGAAGAACATCCCGACGCTGCTTGTCGAGTCGGACCTCGCCGACCCGCGCTACTTCCAGGAGGCGCAGCTGCGCAACCGGATTGACGCGTTCTTTGAGGCGCTCGAGCACCGCAAGCTGACGGCGAAGGGGGGTTCCTGAAGTGCACTTTGCGGGCGTCGATGTGGGCTCGACGACGACGAAGGCCGCGATCCTCGACGGCCAGAAGAAGCTCGTGGGCAAGAGCCTCGGGCCCACGGGCGCGAACGTCGTGCGCGCCGCGCGCGCGTCCTTTGCCGACGCGCTGAAAGAGGCCGGGCTCGACGAGACGGATGTGGACTTTGTCGTGGGGACGGGCTACGGGCGCTACAAAGTCCCCTTTGGCAACGCGCAAGTGACGGAGATCTCCTGCCATGCGCGGGGTGCGATCTCGGTCTTCCCGGGCACGCGGACGATCCTCGACATCGGGGGCCAAGACACGAAGGCGATCCGCATCTCAAAGGACGGGGAGATCCTGGACTTCTCGATGAACGACAAGTGCGCGGCGGGGACGGGCCGCTTCCTCGACGCGGCCGCGAGTGTCATGGGGTTGACGATCGACGAGATCGGCCCCGTGTCGCTCACGAGCAAGACGCCGCTGCGCATCACGAATGTCTGCACGGTGTTCGTGGAGCAGGAGATCATGTCGCACCTCTCGAAGGGGAGGAAGACGGAGGACATCCTGCGCGGCGTGCACAGCGCGATTGCGGGACGGAGCCTTGCGCTCATGCGGCGGGTGGGCGTGGACCCGGAGGTGACCTTCACGGGCGGCGTGTCGAGGAACCCGGGGATGGTGACGGCGCTCGAGGAGCGCCTGGGGCAGAAGATCAACGTGAGCCCGCTCTCGCAGTTCCTGGGGTGCATCGGGGCGGCGATTTTCGCGCTCGAGCGCGCGCAGGGCGCGGCGGAGCCGAAGACCCCGCCGGGGGAACTCCCGATGCTGAGGGGGCACTGAGGCCCATGCGGTACATCGCAGGCGTGGACATCGGCGCGGTGTCGACGAAGGCCGTCCTGATCGACGAGTCGGGGGCGCTGAAGGCGCACGCGCTCGTGCGTTCAGGCTCGGACCTCAACGGTGCGGGCGAGAGGGCGCTTGCTGAGGCGCTTGGCGCGGCGGGGCTAAGCGAGAAGGACCTCGAGTATATCGCGGCGACGGGCTACGGGCGGTACCAGTTCGGCAAGCGGGACATCCAGATCACGGAGATCACCTGCCACGCGAGGGGAGCCTGCGCGCTCTTCCCCGGGACGCGCACCGTCATCGATGTGGGGGCGCAGAACACGCGGGCGATCGCGGTGGACGAGAGGGGCCGAGTCCTGAAGTTCAAGATGAGTGAGCGCTGCGCCGCGGGCGCGGGCCGGTTCCTTGAGCGGGTGGCGAAGGCGCTGGAGCTCGATGTCTCGCAGCTCGAGGCGGCCGCGGCAAACTCGAAGGAGGCGCAGCCGATCTCGTCGATTTGCGCGGTGCTGGCGGAATCCGAAATCATCAACCTCGTGACGGAAGGCCGCCCGATCGAGGACATCGTGATGGGGGCGAACCACTCGATTGCCGACCGCGTCGTGGCGCTGGCGCGGCAGGTGGGCGCCGGTGCGCCCGTCGTGATCACAGGCGGGGTGGCCCAGAACGGCGGCACGGTCGCCGCGCTGGCCTCGCGACTCGGGCTGCCGATCGCAAGGAGCGGGGAGTCGACGTATGCCGGCGCGCTTGGCGCCGCGTTGCTGGGCCGCGTTCGGCTGAACCGGAGGCGGGGGGTCGAGGCGGCCCACCCTGAGGGGTTGGCCGCGTGACGGAAACGGCCCCGAGCCTCGTGCGGCGCACGGACGGAAAGGGATTCGCGACGCTCACGCTCGACAGGCCGCCGCTCAACGTGCTCTCGACGGCGATGATGTGGGAGCTTGCCAGGGCGGTGGAGCGGGCCTCGGCGGACCCGTCGGTGAAGGCGATCCAGATCCGCGGGGAGGGAAGGGCGTTCTCGGCGGGCGTGGACATGGCCGACCACACGGCGGAGAAAGCCGGCGGCATGATGGACGCCTTTGTCGCGATGCTGCGGGCGGTCGACATGGCCGCGGTGCCGGTCGTGGCCGCGGTCCACGGAAATTGCCTGGGGGGCGGCCTCGAGCTTGCCGCCTGCTGCGACCTCGTCTATGCGGCGCAAAGCGCGAAGCTCGGCCAGCCGGAAGTGAAGGTCGGAGTCTTCCCGCCGGCGGCGGTCGTCGCGTACCCTTCGAGGATCGGCGTGCGGGCGACGGCCGAGATTGTGCTCCTCGGCGAGACCTTCGCGGCGGCAAGGGGCAAGGAGATCGGCCTCGTGAACGATGTCTTCCCGGATGGCGAGATTTTTGCACGAGCCGACGAGATCTGCGGCAAGCTCGGCCTGCTGTCGCGCCCCGTGCTCGCGCTCACGAAGCGGGCGCTCAAGGAAGCCGCACCGCCCGTCGACCCGCGGGCGCTCGAGGCGCTGCGCCGCGTGTATCTCGGGGAGCTCATGGCGCTTGAAGACGCGAACGAAGGCCTGAGGGCTTTCGCGGAGCGGAGGCGCCCCGTTTTCAAGGGGCAGTAGGAGGTCCGGGTCATGAAGGCGGCCGTGCTGACGAGTCAAGACGCGCACGAACTCCAGGTGAGGGAGGTCGCCACGCCGAAGGCGGGCGAAGGCGAACTGCTCGTGAAGGTGGCGGCCTGCGGCCTCTGCCGCACGGACCTGCACTACCTGCACGGGCTCCCGACGTTCAAGGCGCCGCCGATTGTGCTCGGCCACGAAGTGAGCGGGAGAGTCGCGAGTATCGGGGCCGGTGTGGAGGGCTGGAAGGAAGGCGAGGCCGTCCTTTTGCCGCCCGTGATCCCCTGCGGGGCCTGCGAGTACTGTTGGAAGGGCCGCGGCACCTTATGCCTGAAGCAGAAAATGCTCGGCAACCACACGGATGGAGGGTTCGCAGAATATGTGGCGGTCCCCGCGGCGGCCACGTTCCGCTTGCCAGCGTCCGTGCCGCTCGAAGCGGGCTCGATCGTGTCCGACGCGGTCTCGACGCCCTACCACGCGGTGGTGAACCGCGCGCAGCTCAAGGCGGGCGAGTGGGCGGCCATTTTCGGGTGCGGGGGCGTGGGCCTCTCGGCGGTCCAGGTGGCCAAGGCCGTGGGAGCCCGAGTCATCGCAGTCGACATTGCTCCGTGGAAGCTCGAAACCGCATCCGCGCTTGGCGCGGACGCGGTCGTGGACAGCCGAGACGGAAAGGCGGCGCTGAAGGAGATCCGGAAGATCACGGGGGGCGGCGCCGATGCCGCATTCGAGGTGATTGGCAACCCCGAGGTGCTCGACCTGGCGACGCAAGTCGTGAAGTGGGGCGGCCGCGTGATCGTCGTCGGATACAGCGAGAAGCCCGCGCTCCTGCAGTCGGGAAGGATCATGTTCCGGGAGCTTGAGATCAAGGGGTCCTTGGGCTGCGGCTTACAGGATTTTCCCAAGGTCATCGACTTGGTCGCCCAGGGCAAGGTGCGGCTCGAAAGAATGGTGACCCACCGCTTCGCGCTCGACGAGATCAACACGGGCTTCCGGATGCTCGACAAGGGCGCCGAGGGGCTCGTGCGGGCGATCGCGATCCCCTGATTGGTTTTGCGAAAGGACGTGAGAGGCCATGCAGCCGATGCGACCGACCTACCGACTGAAGGCGTGCGACGTGCTCTACAACGAGCACCGGACCGTGAACGCGAAGCTCACGGAGCTCCAACCGCAACTGGGTCCGGCCGTCGCTGCGGCGGCCTTCGCAAAGGGCCTCTTGAGCCTCATCCGCGCGCTCGAGAAGGAGCTGCCGCCGCACTTCGCAAAGGAAGAGGAAGGGCTCTTCCCCGTCCTCGAAACCGTGACGGGGCAGGGGTTCCCGCCGGTCGAGGTGATGAAAGCCGAGCACCGGTACCTCATCGAGACGTTCGGGACGCTGCGGGGAGCGTCGGCGAAGCTGACCGTATCGCCGGAGGCGCGGGAGGCGCGCGCGGACGCGCTGAAGGGCGTCGTGCCGCTCGTAGACACGCTCGAGCAGCACATCGTCAAGGAGGATTCGATCCTGCTGGTGATGGCGTCCGAGCAAATCGAACCCAGTCATGACAGCAGGATCCTGCGCGTGTACGACGAGATCGATCGAGAGGGGCGCCGGTGGGCCTAGCCTGAGGCGCGCCTTCGGCCACTTTCGCGCGCTTTCGCTCTCGCTTTGTGCGACTTGCGGGCGTCTTGAGGGCGTCTCGGCCCAAGGAGCCGAGGGGGGCCCCAGGGGCGACGGGCGACAGTATTGAGACCCGAGGGTCGGACTCCTTTGAGCCCGTTATGCGACCCCACATCATTCGCTCACCCCCCCTTGCGGCTCAAATAGGGCGCCGACGTCCTTGAGGGTGAGGAAACCCATGGCAGAAAACGCACCGCGTTACTTCAAGGGCTCCCCGGGATGGGACAATGTCGAGCGCCGCGAGCGTTCGGCGTCCCGCTCGTGGGGCTTTTAGGGACAAGGCTCCAACGAACACGTCCCCCTCTTTGCACCCCTCGTGGGTGCGCGGGGGGGCTTGCGGATCCCAAGACCTTCCCCGGGTCTCGCCGTGCATCCCAATCCCCGGCGCCGCAGGCCCCCTCGCTACAGTCCCAGGCCCGCCGCAAGGGCGGTAAAGGCAAGGAGGGGGACGATGTTCATCAGAAAGTTATCGTCGATGTAGGGTTGTTTGGCGCCTTCGGCGATGACGGCGAGCGCCGCGCCGACAGGGACGAGGGCCCAGGGCGTTGAGAGGGGCACGACCAGGATGCACGCCGCCGCGACGGCGCACCAGACGGCGAACCCGGCGGCGGGCGCCGCCTGCTTGAAGCGGGTTTGACGAAGTTCGCCGAGCACGGGGTCGCCGAGCGTGGTCCCGAGGATTGTGATCATCGCGAACCGTTGGTCGAAGAAGAGGAGCGCGAGCACGTAGCCCGAGGCGCCCCAGAAGTAGCCCGCGATGTGCGTCTTTTCGTAGTCGCGAAGGCCGAGGAATTGCCAGCCTCGGTGGATGCGGTAGGCTTCGAAGGCGGCGAGGAGAGAAAGGCCGAGGACCGCGACCTGCTGTCGCGTGAGCTGGAGGGGGTCGATGTAGGGTGGCAGCCACCAGTAGATTACAAAGAGGGAGGAAAGCGTGTGGAAGCCGCGGCGGATAAGGCGGCGGCGGTCGACCACGTGGGGGCAGCGGGGGGGGTGGCCAAGAAGGTTCGCGCGGGGCGGCAAACCGGAAGCAGGGCCGCAAAAGGTTGATGCTCCGAGCCGAACACCTTTCGAGGGGGCGCGGGCGCGTGGCAGGTCGGGTGTCCACGGGCAACGCGTCCCCGTGGTGCCGCGCCGTTGCGGGCCTCGCGGCAGCCCTCTTCGTCGCCGGAGCGTTCGGGGGCGCGCTCACGGGGCCGTCGCTGGGGTCAGGCGCGGCCCCGCCCGCTGAGGGCCCGCTCCTCTTCGGGACGTACCTGGGCGGGAGCGGCACGGACATGTTCTTCCGCATGCAGAGCGCAGGCGACGGGAACGTGGTCCTCATCGGGCGGAGCGACACGCCGGACTTCCCTGCCGCGCCGTCTTGGGAGGCCTCGCCGAACCAGAGCTCCAGCGGCCACGGGTTTGTCGTGAAGCTGCAGCCGAACGGCGCGCGCGTCTGGGGCGTCTCGATGCCGGGCGTAACCCCGCAGAACGTTGCGGAGGGCAGTGGAGGGGATGTCTACATCACCGGCCAAGCGGAGGCCGGACTCCCCACAACGACGGCGGCGTTCGAACGGACTTTCGGCGGCGGGCCGAGCGACGCCTTCGTGATGCGACTCGACGGACACACGGGGGCGATCCGGTGGGCCACGTATCTCGGTGGCGCGGGAGATTCCTGGGACGACGAGTGGGCGAACGACATCGCCGTCGACCCGCGGGGGGACGTCTACGTGGGCGGGTTCTCGAGCGCGACCGACTTCCCCGTCACGGAGACTTCGATCTGGCGCGCAGACGGGTCGGGCGGTCCGTCCGGGGGCGGCGTCGGCAACTTCATCGCGAGTCTGGCGCCGAACGGCTCGAGCCTTCGCTATTCGACCTTCCTCGGGGGCGTCCAGATCATGTCGCTGGCGGTCGACCCGGAGGGCGAACTCTTCCTCACGGGGTCAGCGGCCTCCATGGCTACGACGAGCGGGGCGTTCCAGGCGACCCGGCCCGCGCCCTCGAACACGAGCACGGGTTTTGTCCTGAAGGTCAATGCTGAGGGGACGGGCGTCGTCTACGCGACATACTTGGGTGGTCCGTTGTACACCGAGGGTTGCGGACTCGTGCTGGACCCTCGGGGCGGCGCCGTCGTCACGGGCACGACGAGGTCGGGGGAGTTCCCGGGGACGGCGGGAGGCGTCAACCGAACGGGTCGCGAGGTCAACGGGTTTGTCGCGGAGCTGTCGCCCGACGGGCGCCGGTTGACGTTTGCCACGCTTCTTGTCAACACGAGTTGGGCGAGCCCCTGCAATGTCGAGATGGACGCCAACGGCGACCTCTACGTGGCGGGCGTGACGGAAGCTTTCGATTTCCCAAGGGCCGGACCCTGGGCACTTCTTGGGGGCGACGGGGGTCTTTGCTCGGCCTGCGGCGGCCCGAACGGGTTCTTGACCGTCTTTTCGGGCCCCGACCATTCGATGACCTTTTCGACGCTCTTTGGCGGGAGCGGTGATGATGGGATCCGGGGCGTGGCAGTCGGGGATGACGGGACCGTGCTTGTGGCGGGGGGCACGGCCTCGGGGGACATCCCGACGACGCCGGACGGCATCCAGAGGGAGCCCGGGCAGGGCGCGTACGCGGGCTCCCTCACAGGCGATGGCTTCCTCGCGAAAATCCGCCTCCACAACGAAACCGAGCGGCGCGTGCTCTTCACGACGGAGCCGAGCGGCCTCCAACTGACGGTCGACGGCCGCACGGTGTGGACACCCGCGGCGTTCTGGTGGCCGGCCGGCGCGTCGCACCAGCTCGGCGTGCCCGACCCCCAGTTCCGGGGGACGAGCACCTTCTTCTTCGCGGCGTGGTCGGATGGAGGTGGGCGGAGCCACGCGGTGGCGGCGGGCACTGCTGCGACCGTCACGGCGAGCTTTGACGAAGTCGTGGGGCCGACTTTCTACCTGAAGACCGAGCCTGCGGCCGTGACGATCCCGCGCGGCGAGGCGAGGTTGGTCACCGTGTTCGTGGTCGGCGTGAACGGCTATGACGGGCCGCCAGTGGCCCTGTCGTTCCCGGGGCCCGAGGCGGCCCTCGTTGCAGCGGGCCAGCTCGCACGTGTGCGGGTGGGCGAGACCCTCACGCTCTCGCTGGCGGCCGGCGATGACGAGCGGATCGGCGCGCACCGGCTTACGATGACTGGGACAAACGGGTCCTTCACGGCGCCCGGCGAGATCGAAGTGCAAGTCACGGACCGGCCGGCGGGTGCCGCGTTCCTCGCGTCGGTGGGTTCGTCGTTGGGGCTTTTCCTCGTGGGGGGAGTCTTGCTCTTCGCCGTCTTCTGGGAAGTGCGAAAGCGGCGGTCGTAGCCGTCATCGAGGTTTGGGGTGGGCGCGGCCCCGCCGAGGGACTTAGGCGCCAAGGGCCCGGGCGACGACGGTGAGTGCGGCGAGCGGCACCATGTTCATGAGGAAGTCGTCGTCGATGAAGCGGCTGCGGGGCGCCTCGCCGGCGACGGCGGCAAGCGCGCCAACGGGGACGAGCCAAAGGGGGACAGGAAGGGGCGCGAGGAGCACGGCGGCGAAAGCCACGGCGGCCCACGCAGAGGCGCCAGCCGCGCCAGCCAAAGCGCGGCCGGCGCGCGGCCGCACGGTGTTGATGATGGGGTCGACGAAGCAGACCCCGAGGATCGTGAGGATCGCGAAGCGCGTCGGGAAGAAGACGAGCCCCAGGATGCACCCGAGGCCGAGCCAGTAGTAGGCCGCGGGCCGGTGCGCCTCGTAGTCGCGGAAGAGGAAGAAGGTCCAGCCGCTGTGGACGCGCCACGCTTCGACGACCGAGACGAGGAGGGCGAAAGCGATGGCCGCGGGGCCTTTGGGAAGCCCCAGCAGGGGCAGGGGGTCGGGGACGGCCAAGTAAAGGAGGGAGAGCGAAAGGCTCGCATGGACAACCATGCGCAGCTGCTCGGCGCGCCCGCGGTCCTTGGAGGGCGCCGAAGGCGTGGCGTCGAGCATAGGGGGCCGGTCTCTAGCACCCGCGTGAGGGCCTATTCAGGTTGGCGGAGGTCCCCGGGTGCCGGCCTCAGAGGGCATGGATGCGCAGGTCCCGCACGCGCCGGAAGTGGCGGCCGTTGCGGGTGACGAGGGTCGCCCCCTGGGCGAGCGCGGTCGCGGCGATCATCGTGTCGAGGTCGCCGATGGGTCGGCCGGCGGTGCCAAGGGAGGCGGCGAGCTGACCGCCCAGGCGGGCGGTCCCTTCGTCATAGGGAAGGACGACGAAGGCGGAGAGGAAGCGCGCGACGGAAGCCACGGACCTCTCGGGGTCGCTCGAGCCGAACGCACCTTGCCACAGTTCGTGGGCGGTCACGGAGGCAACCGCAAGCGGGCCCTCTCGTTCAAGGGCGGCGAGCTCATCGATGGCGCGCGCGAGGCCGCGCAGCGCATCGACACAGACGTCGGTGTCCACGACGTGCATCAGTCACCCTCGAGGTGCACGCGACGGGCCGAGAGCCTGCGTGCGCCACGGCGCTTGGCCGCGAAGGCCTGCCAATAGGCCGAATCGTGAGCGAGGAGGCCGCTCACCTCGCGGACGCTGGGGCGTTGGTCCGCCGCAAGCTCCTGGACGACCTCGGAGAAGGACTGGCCCGGCCTCTTGAGGCGCGCGAGGGCGTCGTAGGCCCGGTCTGACAGGGCGACGGTTTTCGTCACGATTCGATATGTAGACATACATGTAGATAAGGCCTTGCGCACCGGGGGCCCGGCGCGAGCGGGCCCGAACCTATTAGGCGCATGATCACGGTTGCCCCCACGATGGAGCGGCGGGGCCGGGGCCGGCGCTCGAAGGACGTGGAGGCGATCGCGGCGGAGCGGATCGAGATCCTCATGGAGGAGGCAGAAAAAGCCGCGCTTGGCGGCAAGCGCGACCGCGCGAAGCGCTACGTCTACATGGCGCAAAAGACGGGGATGCGGTACAACGTGTCCCTCCCCACCCTGCACAAGCGGTGGGTGTGCCGCGCCTGCGGCGCCTACCTCGTGCCGGGGGCCAACGCGTCCGTGCGCTTGAGGCCGGGCCGGATCGTCGTGCGCTGCCTTGAGTGCAAAGCCGTAAAGCGTATCGGGCGTTCAAGGGGCAAGCCGAAGTCAAGGGGGCGGACGAAGTGAAGGGGAGGCGGGCGAGCCGCGCGAAGGCGGCGGGGCAGAGTGTCGAGGCGACCGTGACGATTGGGCGAGGCGGGCTCACGGAGGGGAATGCCGCGGAGGTGGCCCGCCAACTGAAGGAGCGCGGCCTCGTAAAGGTGAAGATTGCGAGGGAAGCGGCCGGCGCAGAGGGACGGCACAAGTTAGCCGAGGACCTTGCGGCGCGTGCCGGGGGCGAGCTCGTCGAGGTGCGGGGCCTCACGGCGCTCTTCGCGAGCCGCGGCCGGCGCGGAAGGCTCTGAAGGGTGGGGCCCTCGCGAGCGTTTGCGCCCGCGGACGAGGAACACGGCCGCAAGAGCGCTGAAGATGGGCACGGCGATGTCCCCGAATTCGGGAATGGCGTTGTTGTCGCCGCGGGTCGTGTTCGTCGTGTTCCTTAAGGTCCCGTTCACGTCCGGGTAGCGGCCCCACACGCCCTGGGAGGCATTCTGGGGCAGCTCGACGTCGCTCACATAGGTGCGGTTCGTGCGCCCGCGGTAGTCTTGCCCACCGGTGCAGTTCGAGCACCAGAGGCCGACGTGGTAGCGGCGCGTGGCGGAGGAGTAGGGGACGCTGATATTGAAGGCGGCAAAGCCCTCGCCGTTCGTCGTGCCGCCAAGGACGAGGATGGCGCTTGTCTGGAGGTTGCCGCCGGCGTTGTTCGTGCTGTAGACGATGAGGCCCACGGTGGAGGGCCAGGTGAGGTTCACGGCGGTGAATGTCGAGGAGACGACCTCGACCCAGTCGGAGACGATATTCACTTCGTTGATGACGAGGTTGCTCTGGCCGCTCGTGTCGGTGGTCGTGTTGTTGCCGCCAGGGAGCGCGTTGAAGTCGTTGCGGGTGTCGTTCGTCGTGTTCGTCCCGGTGACGTTCCCGTCGGGGTAGCGGCCCCAGGCGCCTTGCGAGCTGTTGCGGGGCATCTCGAGCCAGTCGACGAGGGTCGCGTTGTTCGTGCCCGCGAGGTTTTGGCCCGCGGTGCAGTTCGCGCACCAGAGGCCCACAAAGTACCGGCGGGCGGTGGTCGAGTAGGGCACCGTGGCGTTAAAGGAGGCGAACCCGTCGGAGTTGGTCGTCCCGTTGATGCGGAAGATTGCGGTATTCTGCAGGTTGTTGCCCTGGAGGTTCGTGCTGTAGATCCGCAGGCCCATGATGGAGGGGCTTGTGAGGTTGGTCGAGGCGCCGGTCGTGTGCCAGATTTCGATCCACCCGCCGGCGAAGCTTACCTCATTCACCATGAGTTGGTTCTCTCCGCGAGAGGAGGGGCCGTCCCTTAGGATGCGCAGGGGGACCGAAAGGGTGGGGTAGGCGAAGCGGATGTCGGGGATGCCAGACGCCGTAATGGAGCCCACGCGGGCGATGGAGGCGTTGAGCCAGGCGGGCGCGGCGGCGTTGGGCGCGATGTCGACGGTGAGCAGGCCGGAAAGGCGCGTGCCCGGCGCAAGCGTTAGGTCCCCGACGGCGTTCAAGGCCACATACCCGCCGGGGCCAAGCGTTCCTTCCGCAAGGGGCCCCGCGTCGCGCTCCGCGCGGTCAAGGGCACCGTCAGGGCGCGTGTCGTCAAAGAGCGCGACACGCTCGATGTCGGAAGGCAGGACGCCGTCGAGGTGGGCAAGGACGGTGGAGAGCGCCGCCGTCCGCGTATTCGTAGAGGGCGAGGAAAGGGAGAAGCGAAGGGCGGGGGCCGTGCGGTCGCCCGGGTAGGCGATGAGGGTCTTGGGCGGGGCTTCCTCGAAGGTCAGGGCTTCGCCGTCACCGCGCAGGTTGCCCGCAAACCCCGAGGTCGAGTCGACTTGGCTTGCCGTGTCTTTGAGGAAGAACGCGTACCGGACGCGGGCGCACGAGGACGGGCAGAGGTCGCTCGAGGCAAGTTGGGTCTCGAGCTTGGAACTCGAGTAGCCCACGGGGATGGGCCGGGAGGTCCGGTTGAACGAAGAAGTCGTGTTGTCCCAGAAGGCGAGGGACGTTTGCGTCGTGAAGGGCGCGCGGCCGTAGCCGCCGCCGCGGCCCTCGATCTCGATGACGGCGTCGACCCCGAGGCCAGGCAGCGCGAGCCACCCGGTTGTCGGGTTGAGGTCCGTGTCGACATAGAGGGTGGCAAGGTCGCCGGCCACGGAGGGCGCGCCGACGCCGCCGCCGCCCCCGCCGCCGCCCGTGGAGGGCTC